>NZ_JBFAPC010000001.1:0-85171 GCF_040675535.1 Patulibacter sp. NPDC049589
GATGCAGAACATCGCCTACGAGGAGATCAAGGCGCAGACGCCGAAGGCGCCGGTCATGGCGGGCGAGCTCGCCCCCTACGCGCGCAACCCGAAGTCCACGAACCCGGGCACCTGGGTCCAGCGGGCGCTCGGCCTGGACTCGAAGTTCAAGCCGCGCAAGGGCACGAAGGCCAAGGACTACGCGATCAAGGCCGACGGCTGGACGCTGCACTCCTACGACTACACGACGGACCCGTCCAAGACGCTGAAGAGCGACACGCAGTGGACGATCCGGAACATCCCGCGCACGAAGGCGCTGCTGCGCAAGATCGCGAAGACCCGGCGGATCTCGTCCTCCGCGGCGTCGAAGATCTACATCACGGAGTTCGCCTACATCGCCGAGGGCAGCCAGTCGACGTCCGAGGAGAACGCCGCGGCCTGGACCCAGGAGGCCTGGGACATCGCCAAGAAGAACCAGCTGCGCGGCTTCCTGTGGTTCCAGGTGCGCGACCCCACCGACATCTTCTACTCGGGCCTGAAGACGATCGACGGGGACGAGCGCAAGGTCTACCCGGTCTTCCTCGGCCTCAACTGAGCGGCGAGGGCCGGTCCCGGCGGCGCCCGGGCATCGTCGGGACCGGCCGGTCCCGGCCGGCCGCCGGGCCCCTGGACGGGCGTTGGTGCGACGCACCACCCGGGCGGGGGGAGGTGCTCCCGGGCACACATCGGGGGTGTCATGATGGGTGGATCGGTTCGAGCGTCCCGACATCCATCCGGTCCTCCGCGCCCCACGGTCGTCGATCATGAGGGTCGACCGCTGCTTCGCCTTCATCGACCTCTGCGGCTTCAGCGCGTACACGGAGCGCAACGGCGACGAGGAGGCCGTCTCGGTCCTGTCGATGATGCGCTCCGTCGTGCGGCGCGCCGCGGACCGTCGCGGCGTCCGGGTCATGAAGTGGCTCGGCGACGGTGTGATGCTGTCCGGCGCGGAGCGCGGTGCGGTCGCCGCGGCGGCGCTGGAGATCCGCCACCACCTCGGCGGCGCCTGCCCGCTGGAGGTCCGCGTCGGGATCTGCCGCGGCGCGGCGCTCGTCTTCGACGGCGACGACTACGTCGGCACCGTCATCAACGTCGCGGCCCGACTCTGCGACAAGGCCGCCCCGGGGCAGCTGCTGATGGCCGAGCACCCCGACGCCACGGTCCCGCCGTGGGCCGTCGTGCGGCCGTTCGGCATCGTGGAGGTCGCCGGCCTGACGCGGCCGCTCGCGGTCCAGGAGATCGACATGCGCGTCGACGGCGACGCCCGGCCCGTGATGGACCCGGTCTGCGGCCTGCCGATCGATCCGTCGGTCGCGGTCGCCCCGGCGGGCGAGGAGGCCGTGCACCTGCGCTGCTTCTGTTCGGCCGAGTGCGCCGAGCACTGGGGCCGCGCCTCGGCGCGGCGCGTCCAGCGCGTGGCCTGAGCCCCGGCCGGCGCGGTCCGGGCCGCCGCCGCAGGCCCCCGGGCCGGCCCGATCGAGGCCCGCGCAGGCCGGGTCCGATGGGGACCCGGCCTGCGCCCGACCTCAGACCCCGACGGTCTCCCGGGCGGGGACCGCGGGGGTCGTCTCGTAGCTCTCCTCGTCGAACGACGCGACGCGCCGCCGGTAGAGGAACGTGAAGTCCGGCCACAGCGTCGTGTTGCGGCCGCGGGCGTCCTGGTACCACGAGGCGCAGCCGCCGTCGTTCCAGACCGTGCCCTCGAGGCGGTGCTGGATCTCCTCGTTCTCGGCGTCGACGACCGGGCGGCGGGGGACGATCGCGCCGATCCGGCCGCGGCGGGTCTTGCGCAGCGCGTCGCGGACGTAGGTCACCTGCGACTCGATCATGTAGATGATCGAGTTGTGGCCGAGGCCGGTGTTCGGCCCGACGAGCATGAAGAGGTTCGGGAAGCCCGCGATCGTGGTGCCGCGGTAGGCCTCCATCCCCTGGCTCCAGTGCTCGGCCAGGCGGCGGCCGTCGGCGCCGACGAGGCGGTCGGCGATCGGCTGGTCCGTCACGTGGAAGCCGGTGCCGTGGATGATCGTGTCGACCTCGTGCTCGACGCCCGCGTTGTCGACGATCGAGTGCGGCCGGACCTCGCGGATGCCGGTCGTGTTGACGTCCGCGTTGTCGGCGTTCAGCGCCGGGAAGTACTCGTTGGAGATCAGGACCCGCTTGCAGCCGACCTGGTAGTCGGGGGTGAGCTTCGCGCGCAGCTCCGCGTCGTCGGGAATCTGGTGCTTCATGTGCTTCAGGCCGATGACGCGCGGCAGGCCGCGGAGCTTCGCGACGTGGTTGAACGACAGCACGAAGCTCTCGCGGCCCAGGTAGATCCCGAGCCGGGCGAGCTTCTGCGCGAACGGCAGGTGCCGGAAGACGAAGCGCTCGAGGTTGGTAATCGGCCGGTCCGGGCGGGGGAGGACCCACGGCGGGGTGCGCTGGAACAGCAGCAGCGACTTCGCGTCCGGCTGGATCCGCGGGACGAACTGGATCGCGGAGGCCCCGGTGCCGATGACGGCGATCCGCTCGCCTGCGAGGTCGTGGTCGTGGTTCCAGCGGGCCGAGTGGAAGACCGTGCCCTCGAAGGTGTCGAGGCCCGGCAGGTCGGGGTACTTCGGCTCGCACAGCGGGCCGGTGCCGGCGACCAGGAACTGGGCCACGACGGTGCCGCGGACGGTCTCGACGATCCAGCGCTGGCGGTCGGCGTCCCAGGTCGCGTTGACGACCTCCGCGCCCGTGCGCACGTATGGGCGCAGGCCGAAGCGCTCGACGACGCTCTGCTGGTAGGCCCAGATCTCCGGCTGGGTCGCGAACGAGCGCGTCCAGTTCGGGTTCGGCGCGAACGAGAACGAGTACATGTGCGAGGGGACGTCGCACGCGCAGCCGGGGTAGACGTTGTCGCGCCAGGTGCCGCCGATGTCGCTCGCGGTCTCGAGGATCACGAAGTTGCGCTCGTCGTCCTGCAGCAGCCCGACGGCCATCCCGAGGCCGGAGAAGCCGCTGCCGACGATGGCGACGCGGACCTCCTCGGGGAGGGGCGCGGTGGTGATGGACTGCGGCGACGCAGCGGTGGTGCTCATGGGCGGGATCCTACGGTCTGGAAGCGGGTTACTCAAGAGTAGCCTACGAATCCGTAGGCGGCCTTGGGTTCGGTGGGGCCGCGCCCCGCGGGCGACGGCCGTGCCGGGCGACACCGTACGCCCCGGCGGGCACCGGCGTGGTGCCCGCCCCGGGGGTTTGCTCCGGGGGCCGGTCGGGCACTGGTGCCGGGCGGTCATCGGCCGTAGGGTCCGATCGACGGGACCGCCACCAGCACGCACGGAGGACAGATGGGCTTCGACCAGTACCACGAGCCGCCCGAGGAGCTCCCCGCGGAGACGCGGACGTTCGCACGCCTCTGCGCGTCCCTCACCGAGGAGGCCGAGGCGATCGGCTGGTACGAGCAGCGACTCGCCGTCGAGCCCGATCCCGAGGCCCGCGCCGTCATGGCGGACGCGGTCCACGAGGAGTACAAGCACTTCGCGATGGACCTCGAGTTCCTGCTGCGCCGCAAGCCCGAGTGGGGCCTGATCGCGCGGGGGATCCTCTTCAAGGACGGCGACATCACCGAGAACGGCGAGGAGGCCGAGGGCGTGCCGAAGGGCGCCCGCGGCCCCGTCGACGTCGCGGGCGGCGTCCTGGGCACTGCCACGGCCTCCGTCCCCACCCCACCCGCGCCGGGCGGCTCGCTCGGCATCGGCAGTCTCAAGGGAGCACTTCGATGAACCACCTGCTGCGCGGGCACGCCCCGATCACCGACGCCGGCTGGGCCGACGTCGACGACGAGGCCAAGGAGCGCCTCGTCGCCAACCTCGCCGCCCGGCGGGTCGTCGACTTCGACGGCCCGGAGGGCTGGCGGCGCTCGGCCGTGAACCTCGGCCGCACCACCCCGCTGGACGGCGGCCCCGTCGACGGCGTCGTCTCGAGCCTCCGTCGCGTCCTGCCGCTCGCCGAGCTGCGGGCGCCGTTCACCGTCGATCGCGAGGAGCTGCTCAACGCGGACCGCGGTGCCGTCGACGTCGACTACGAGAGCCTCGACGCCGCCGCGCTGCGGATCGCCACGGCGGAGAACGTCGCGGTCTTCCACGGCTGGGAGGCCGCCGGGATCGAGGGCATCGCGACGGTCACGCCGCACCCCGTGGTGCCGCTGGGCGACGACGTCGAGGGGTGGACCCGCAAGGTCGCCGGCGCGGTCGAGGTCCTGCGCGTCAGCGGCGTCGACGGGCCGTACGCCCTGGTGCTCGCGCCTGACCGCCACACCGCCGTCGTCGAGACGGCCGAGCACGGCGGCTACCCGTTGTTCGACCACCTGCGGGAGATCGTCGGCGGACCGATCGTCCGCGCGCCCGGCGTCCGCGGCGGCGCCGTCGTCAGCCTGCGCGGCGGGGACTTCCTCTTCGCGTCCGGGCAGGACCTCTCGGTCGGGTACGAGCACCACGACCACTCGACCGTGCACCTGTACCTCGAGGAGTCGTTCACGTTCCGCGTCGCGACGCCGGAGGCGGCGGTCGCCCTCGGCGACGGGTGAGCCCCGCCGGGCGGACGGGCCGCCCGGGGCCGCTCAGCTCATCTCGACGAACGCGATGGTCACGGCGATCAGGAAGACGCCGATGAGGATCAGGGCGAACGGGCTGGGCCAGTCGCCCCCCGGATCCTCGGGCCCGCCGGCGGGCGGCGGCGGCTGGTGCGGCTCGATGGTCACCACGCGATCGTAGTGCGCTCCGGGCGCCACGGGGGTCGGTTCTCGCGCCCCGTGCGCCGACCGGCGGCGGCGCGGTCCTCGCCGGCGCCCCGCCGGGGTCCAGGTCCGGCTCCGATCTGCCGATGCCACCGCCGTAGGTCCTTCCGTCCGCCGGGCGGCTGGGAGCCGACGCGCCCCGGCGCTGAGCGCGGGCGGCCGTCGGGCGCGAATCCGGCGTCGAGCGGCCCGGCGCGGGCCCTCGTGAGCGGCCGGCGTCCGCCGACCGCGGCGGCTCAGCCCGTGATCTCGGGGAAGTCGATGACGAACGCCGCGAGGCCGGCGGGCGCCTGGAGGCGCGGCTTCCTCGTGGCCGCCCGCACGGACCGGGCCGCCGGCACGGACGGGGCCGCCGGCACGGACGGGGCCGCCGGGGCGGCGGGGACGGGCGCCGCGGCGACCGCGCGCGGGGCGGCCGGAGCCGGGGCCGGGAGGGCCGGGGCCGCGACGGGGGCCGTGATCGGGACGAGCGGGGTCGAGATCGGGATCCACGCGGCGGGCACGGCGGCCGGCTGCAGCTCGCGGGCGGCGTCGACGGCGGAGTCGAGGACGGCGAGCGTGCGATCGAGGCCGTCGCCGAGGCGCTCGAGCGCCTCCACCAGCTCGTTGGCGCGGCGGCGGCGCTCCAGGGTGTCGACGGCGTCAAGCACCCGGGCGACGCGCTCGGCGCGCGCCACGTCGACGGGGGAGACCTCGCCGCGGGGGTCCTGTGCGCCGGCGGCCGACGGGGCGGGGATCGTGTCGCGCTCGTCGAGGGTCAGAGAGGTCTCGATCAGCATCCGGAGGACTCCGTGTGGTGGGTGGCACCGCTGGGGACGCTCCGGTCGCCCCTGGGGGCTCCCGTGGCGTCGTGGTGGTGCTCCGTCATGCCATGAGTTCTAGGCCCCGAAGGTCGCAGACCGGTATCGCCGCGGTGTCCGTCGCGCAGCATGGGGCGTCGCCTGGCCGTTCGCCCCACGCGGCGGCGGGCGGGGGCGTGCGCGGAAGCGCGTCCGCCGCACGACCACTACCGTATGGCCGATACGGGGAAGACCCGCGCCCCGAGGGGACGTGGGACGGCCTCGGACGCGGTACCCACGAAGGGGCGGTCCGTACCCGCGACGGAGCGCTCGGCGGTGAGGAGTTCCTGTCGACGCACCCTTCGAGGCCGAAATACCGCGATGCCCGATCGCCTACCAGTACCGCAGCAGGAGATCTCCAACGGGATCGCCCAGCTCTACAAGACCCGGATGGGCCGGGGGCCGACCAAGGTCTCCACGACGATCGTCGGCGACGTCGTCGTCTGCGTCCTGGAGGACACGGACACGCCGTTCGAGGAGACCCTGCTGGACCTCGGGGCCCGCGACCTCGTGCAGCAGGCCCGCTCCCGCTTCCAGCTGCAGTGCACGCCGGAGCTCGTGGTCATCGTCGAGCAGGCGACCGGCCGCAAGGTGCGCGTCCACGTCCCGGGGTACCGGGCCTCGTCGGACGTCGCGACCGAGGTCTTCCTGCTCGAGTCCGAGGGCTGATCGGCGGTCGGCGCCCGGCCCGGCACTGGCCGCGCGTCGCCGGGTGGGGTAACGTCCTACGGGTGTGCACCGTCCATCGGTGACCAGGCGGCCAGGCGCGCTGCTCCCCCCGGAGCGCCGGTCCTGACGTCACGCGAAGTTCGGCGGAGCGCACGAGAGACAGCAGGCACCACGTGGTCCGGCCCCGTACGGGATCCGGGAGATGCGTGCCGGAAGACCGACTCCTTCCCCCGGAGCACTTCATGCTGGAAGACGCAATCCGCCGTGAGCGGCACGACCTCGAGCTGCTGCGCCGTCACCGCACCCAGGGCGATCCCTGGGCCCGCGACGAGCTGACCGAGCGCTGCATGCCGCTCGTGCGGTCGATCGCCCGCAAGTACAGCTCGAGCCGCGAGCCCTTCGAGGATCTCGTCCAGGCCGGATCGATCGGGCTCGTCAAGGCCATCGACCGCTTCGACCTCGACGCCGGCCACCGCTTCGTGTCCTACGCGATCCCGACGATCCAGGGAGAGATCCGCCGGCACTTCCGCGACCACTGCTGGGCGGTCCGCGTCCCGCGCTCGACCCAGGAGCTGTGGCAGAAGGTCAAGGCCGAGCAGCGCACCTGGACCGAGGTCACGGGCGACGAGCCCACGGCCGAGGAGCTCGCCGGCGTGCTCGAGGTCACCGTCGACGACGTCGAGGACGCCCTGAAGGCCGGGGAGGGCTACGACGCGCTGTCGCTCGACCACCCCGCGGGCGAGGACCGCGCGATGCTCGACGTCCGCGGCGACCGCGACCCGGGGTACGCGACGGTCGAGGACCGCAGCGTCGTCGAGCAGGCCCTGGGTGCGCTGGATCCGCGCGCCCGCCGGGTCGTGCACGACCGCTTCTACCGGGAGCGCCTGCAGCGCGAGATCGCCGCCGACGTCGGCGTGTCGCAGATGCAGGTCTCACGCGTCGTCAGCGGGGCCCTGAAGGACATGCGCGAGCACCTGCGGGAGACCGGCGCGGACGCCGTGCTCGCGGCCTGAGCGCGCCGCGGGCCCGCGCCGCGGGCCCGCGGTGCGGGCGGCCCTCCTCAGACCTCGACCTGGAGCTCGCCGGCCGCGATCCGGGCGAGGACGCCCTCCGGCCGCCGCGCGAGCAGCGTGGTGGCCGCGAACTCGGCCGCGAGCCCGTCGAATCGGTCGTGGTGGCCGAGCATCGCGTGCTTGCCGCCGCGGATCGTCACGTAGCCGACCTCCGTCGTCCGGCCCATCGTGCGGGCGACGGCCAGGGAGCGGTCCGCCAGGGCGACCCGGTCGCGGTCCCCGTGGACGACGAGGATGCGCCGGCCCGCGAGGCCGGGCGGGTCGTCGTCGGGGTAGACCCACGGGGCGAGGGCCGCGGCGCTCCGGACCGCCGGGTGGCCCGCCGTCAGGAGCGTCGCGCGGCCGCCGAGGGAGTGGCCGACCAGGCACGTCGGCAGCGCGGTCCCGAGCCGCCGGGCGACCTCGTCCAGGGCCCAGCGCGCGTCGTCGACCGGGGTGTGGCCCACGTCCCAGCCACGCTGCGAGTTCAGCAGCCGGTAGACCGCCAGGCGGCCCTCGCCCGTGCGCGCGATGCGGCGGGCGATCGGGATCATCCGCACGACCGAGAGCTGGGTCGGGCTGACGGCCGTGGCGGGGCGCCGGGCGGCTCCGCCGTGGAGGACGAGCACGAGGCCCTCGGGATCGTCCGGGACGGCGGTCTCGATCAGACGGGGCTCCAGCGGCACGGGGAGACGGTACCCGGTGTGGACTCTCGGGCACCACGGACGACGGGGCGCGCGCGGTCGCCGCTGAGCGTCTCCCGTCGGGCGTCACGCCGCGAGGGCCGCGGGCCAGCCCCGTACCCCGGCGCCGCCCTCCCCATCCGCCCCCGGACGAACTACCGTTACAGGCCGATCAGGGCGGCGGCGCTCGGTCCCCGGACCGGCACCTCCCCGTCGTGGTCGGGACCCGACGGGCCGGCCGTGCCCAGCGCCGCCGGTCCCCGAGGGTCGCCTGTCCCCGGTACCGAGGTCCCGATACGCCAGATGTCCGAGCACCACGCCGTTCCCCAGCAGGAGATCTCCAACGCGATAGCGCAGCTCTACAAGGCCCACATCGGCCGAGGGCCGACGAAGGTCGTGACGACGATCGCGGCCAGCCACGTGCTGTGCGTCCTCGAGGACACCGACACGCCCTACGAGCAGACGATCCTGCAGCTCGGCGGCCGAGACCTCGTGCACGAGGCGCGGGCCCGCTTCCAGCAGCACGCCCGCGGCGAGATGATCGCCGTGGTCGAGCAGGTGACGGGGCGCCGGGTCCGCGGCCACGTCCCCGGCTACAGCACGACGATCGACGCGGCCACCGAGGTCTTCCTGCTCGACGACCCGGACTGATCCGGGCCGGGCACGGACCGTCGACGGTCCGCGCCGTGTGGGCGACGCGGACCGCCGTCGGAGCGCCGGTGCCCGATCGCGCGGCGACGATGCACGTGGCCCCGATCGGCCGGTCCGGTCGCATCCAGCGGGCCGCCCCGGTCGTTCTCCTGGTGTGGAGGGTTCCCGCAGCGAAGGACGGTCCGGCGGCCTCGCGTCGCGGCGCGCGCGGTTCGGCGCCCGCTACGAGGGCCACGACATCGAGGTCGTGGTCGAGGGCTCGGGCGACGCGGCGGACCGCACCACGGTCCTGCTCGACGGGCGGCCCGTGGAACCCCCGGAGCTCGCCGTCACCGGGCACGATCTCGCCCTCACCACCGGCGAGGGCATCGAGGTCCGGCTGCGGGTCGACGGCCGCGCGTTCGACGTCCTGATGGGCGTCCGGCTGCGCCGGGCCGACGGCTACTGGATCGACCTGCGGGAACGGTCGGGGGACGAGGGGCCGGGGTAGGGCCGGCCGGGCCGGTGGCTCCCGGCCGGCGCCGCGCGCCAGGCGGACGCCGCGGCCCTCGGCCTCGAGCTCGGATCGGGGCACACAGCACGCCGTCGGCTGAGCGGCACCGTCCAGCAGCGCCGGCGGCGGGTTGGGTAACCCCCGCCGTCGTCGATGTCACCGCATCCACTGCCGCAACTCGTGCTGTGGGGCGTCGCCGCGGCGACCCTGCACGTGGTGCCGCGCCCGACACCCCGGCGCCCGCCGGGGCGGGGGGACCCGACCGCACCGCCGTCGAGGGTCCGAGCCGGCCTACGCGCCTGGCTGTTCGCCCGGGCCGGGCAAGCGGACGCCGCGTCCTTCCGGCAGCAGCTCGCCCGTGCGCTTCAGCCGGCTGACGGTCGACGCCACCACCGTGCGCTTCATCCCGCACGTCCGGGAGATCTCGGCGGCGGTGACACCGGGGCGGGTGGCGATGACGGCGAGGATCGCCGCCTTGTTCGAGCCCGGAGGACGACGCCCGTTGCTGGGCTCCGAGTGGTCCTTGCTGGCCGCGAGGACCGCCTCGAGACGGGCGGCTTCCTCGAGGTACGGCTGGAGCTCCTCCAACCGTGTGCGGGCGGTCCGCACGATCTCGTCGATGGTGTCTGAGGATGCGTGCTCGTCCTCGGGGACGACGTCGGGAGAGGCGTCGCGCTCGGGGGTCGGACGCTCGGGGGAGTTCGGCGGCGGGTTCTTGGGCATTGCGCGGGGGATCCGGGACCTCGGCGGCACGTCTGCGATGGGCGGACGTCGCCGGGCCTCGCCGGACGCGGGTGCAGCCTATCCCGACCGCCGCCGGCCCGGCACCGTCCGTTCACGAAACAATTACAGATGACGGCGACGCAGCGGCCACCCCCGGACGCCGCGGCGCGCCCCGCCGGACCTCTCGCCCCGGGGAGCGTCCGTAGACCCGTACGCGCCGACCGGGCGTCCGCCGCTACTCGGCGTCCTTGTCCGAGGCGCCGGGAAGGCGGTCGTACGCGCAGCGGAACCGCTCGGCCTGGCCGACGGGAGCGGAGCCCGCGAAGCCGCCCTTGTCGTGGTTGTCGTAGACGGTCACGTACTGCAGGGTCTCGGGGAAGGGGTTCGCCGGCTGCGGCGCCGGGTTCGGCTGGCCGAGGTGCGGATCGCCCGTGGCACCGGCGCTGACGCCCTCGCTGCCGGCGGAGTCGCTGCCGGCGGCGGTGGTCACGAGCGTGCTGCTCATCTCGCGGAGGTCCTTCAGCCCGCGGTCGGTGCGCTCGGGGTCGGAGATCAGGGCCGACGTCGGGCTGTCGTCCACCGTCGACGACAGGCGCACCTCGTCGGCGGCGCCGATCAGCTGCGCCGCGTCCGGCAGGTAGCCCCCGAGGTCGATGCACCGCTGTGTCGCGTAGGCGAAGTCGTTCTTGCCCAGATCGGCCGGGGGAACCGCCTGGACGGCCGCGTCGAGGCACCACGTGCCCAGGTCGACGGTCGTCGGCGCGCAGCTGCCCTGGATCTGCGCGACCGTCTTGCCTCCCAGGAGCGTGGCCCGGGTGGCCCGGTCGGCGAGCTTCGCCCGGGCGACCGTCGGGATCGCCTTCGTCGGGAAGCGCCCGTGCTTGTCCAGGCGCAGCAGCCCGTAGGCCTTGACCTTCTGGCTCGCCGCCGGCGTCCGGGCACTGGTCTTCTTCGCCTGCTTCTTGGCCTTCTTCTTGGCCGTCGTCTTCGCGGAGCTCGCCTTGGTCAGTGCCGCGGGCGCACTCGCGGCGCGGACCGGTGGCGCCGGGGCGCTCTGCGCGACGCCGCTGATCGCGATGCCGAGGGCGAGGACCGAGACCACGAGCGCGGCGGGCCCGCCGTGGCGGTGCAGGCGGTGGGACAGGCGGCGGAACATGCGTGGACTCCTGGATGGCGGGGATGGCGAACCGCGGACCTCGTCGATCCGGGGCGACGGCGGTTGCCGCACGTGTCGTCGGCCACGCATGGCCGGGTGGCCGACCGATGACGGGTGTGACGACGACCGCCGATCATGCCCGGCATTCTCGGTCGTGATGTCAACGCCTGGGGAACGCTGACGTCAACGTAATCTTCAACACGGCGTTGTCACCGGTTGTTCACTTGGCGCTGCTGAAGGTGGGGGAGGCTCCTGAACACTGCGGCGTGTTGGACGGTGGCGATCTCGCGCGTCCTCACGCGCCTCCCGCTACACCTCCTCCGCTTGCGCTGCTCGATGAACCGCCCCTCACCTTCTGACCGGGGCGCCGAGGCTCAACGGCTCGCCACTCCGGGTCGCGAAGGGACACTCCGGACGCCGATGCGGGGGACGCGGGCGCGTCTACGGCACGTCCTCGTGCTGCTCGCGTTGCTGGCCACGTTCGGGGCCGGCGGGATCGTCTCCGGTACCGCCGCGCTGGCCGCGGACGCCACGCCAGGTGCGACCGGGCCCGAGGCGCCCACCCCCGGCGCGACCACCACGGTCACCGACGCAGCGCCGCCCGCGGTGCTGCCGAGCACGACCACGACGACGACGACGCTGCCGGACACGGTCACGACCCCGCCGCCGACCACGACGTCCGCGGCGCCGCCGCCGACCACGACGACCGACGGCGCGGGGCCCTCGCACCCGCCCGAGAAGCGGAAGACGAAGAAGAAGACGCCCGGGTCCGGCGGCGGAGCGGCTCCGAAGGAGCGCGAGGAGCACGACGCCTCGGCCTCGGCGATCGCGGACGACGCCACGCCCCCGACCGCCGCCCCCGGTGGCCTGCTCGGGCAGGGATTCCTGGGAACCCTCGGGCTCGACTCGAGCTTGAGCTCGAACGCGTCGGCCGGGGCCGTCGTCCAGCAGCTCGGCCTCCCGGGCTTCCTGCTGCCGATCTATCGCGCGGCGGGCGATCGCTACGGGATCCCGTGGCAGGTGCTCGCGGCGATCAACGTCGTCGAGACCGACCTGGGACGCAACCCCTCGGTCTCGTCCGCAGGCGCCCAGGGCTGGATGCAGTTCATGCCGTCGACCTGGAAGACCTACGGCGTCGACGCCGTAGGCCACGGGTACCGGGATCCACAGAACCCGGCCGACGCGATCTTCGCCGCCGCGCGGTACTTGCGCGCGTCGGGTGGTGGCGCCGACCTGCGGAAGGCGATCTTCTCCTACAACCACTCGGACGAGTACGTCGAGGCCGTCCTCTCCAAGGTCCGGCAGCTCGCGACCGTGCCGTCGGCCCTCGCGGACGGTGCGACGTCGCTCTTCGACGGACGTCCGCCGCTGGCCGGCGGTCAGGCCGTCGAGCTCGACCGCGACGGCGACCGAGTGGTCGCCGCGAAGATCCGGGCCCGCCACAGCCACTCGGTGCTCGCCGTGCGGGCGGGAACGGTCGTCCACATCCGTCGCGAGCGCTCCCGCGGGCTCACGGTGCGCCTGCGCGACGACCGCGGCAACGAGTTCACGTACTCCGGCCTGGCGTCGGTGCCCCAGGTCGTCGCCGCGAGCGAGGCCACGTCCAAGAAGCGCACCCGCGGGGCGTCGTCGACGGCCACGTCGTCGAAGCGCCGTCGCGGGGCGTCGTCGACTGCGTCGACGGCGAAGCGGTCCTCGGTGGGATCCCGGCCGGGGCGCCGGAAGGGCGTCGTCCTGCGCCGGCTCCGGCCGGGGACGAAGGTCGCCGCCGGCGCCGTCATCGGGCGCGCCCGGCGGACCGCGACGGGCCGGGCCGTGACGTTCGAGGTCCGGCCGGCCGGCGCGACCCGCGTCGACCCGCGCGCGATCCTGACCGCCTGGAGCCAGCTCGCTCGCACCTCCGCCGGCGCGAAGACCGGCACCCAGCCGCTCTTCGGGCCCGACCGCGCGACCGCCGACGACGGCGGCTCCGTCGTCGACCCGACGCAGCGGACGGAGGCGGAGCTCGGTCGCAAGGTCCTCGCCGATCCGCGCATCCAGATCTACGCCTGCGGGCGACGCGACATCGAGCAGCACCGCATCGACCGCCGGGTCCTCGCCCTGCTGCTGACGCTCGCGGACTCGCACCTGAACCCGACCGTCTCGTCGCTCGAGTGCGGCCACGGCGAGATGACGGCGTCCGGCAACGTCTCTGAGCACTCGATCGGCAGCGCGGTCGACATCGCCGCGATCAACGGCGTGCCGATCCTCGGCCACCAGGGGGCCGGGACGGTCACGGACCGCACGATCCGGCGGATCCTGCAGCTCGGCCCGGCGCTCGCGCCGCACCAGGTCATCAGCCTGATGACGTTCCCGGGTCAGGACACCGCGTTCGCGCTGCCGGACCACTACAACCACATCCACGTCGGGTACGCGCAGTCGGCGACGCAGGCCGGAACCGGCCAGGCGGCTCCCGCCGCTCCGCGCGCCTCCCGGTCGGCGCTGAGCCAGGCCCTGGCGGCGGTGAAGCCGGGGGACTGGGACCAGCTCCTCGAGCAGTTCCGGACCGTGGAGCAGCCGACGGTCGCCGTCGGCAGCAGCACCGACGCACTGCCGGTCACCGCCGGCGCGAACGCGTCGCCGCGGGCGGCCGCCACGTTCCTGACCGACGCCGACCACCGCGCCGCCGCCGTCGGCCACCTGACCGTCCGCTCCGTGCCGGCCTCGCACGCAGCGCCCACCACCTACGTGCCGACGCTCGGGATCCCCGCGACGAACCTCGAGGTGATCGGAGCCCCCGCCGACGGCGAGCCCGGCGAGACCTGGGCGTCCGGACGGGTCGGCACGACGCCGATCGTCGTCGGCGGCAAGCGGATCGCCGACACCCAGGTGCTGCTCCGGCGCACGACGGGCACGGGCACGTGGTCCGTCGTCCCGTACGCCGACGGCGCCGGGGACCAGCTGCCGTTCGACGCCGAGACGGCCACGGTGTCACCGACCGGCGGCGTCGCGGCGCTCGGCCAGGCCACGGCCGGCAGCCCGGGGCAGGCCACGCCCCAGCAGCTCGCGATCCGGGCACCCGGCGGCCCGGGCGGCGCCACGACGATCGCCCCGGCGCCGAGCGCGACCGGCGACGACGCCGTGCTCGCCGCGGGCGAGCAGCTGTTCCTGGCCTCGGCGGCGCCGTCCAACCCGTTCGCGGCCATCGACGACGACGGCCACACCGGAGCGCTCGTGGCGCCCGTCAAGGCGGACGGCAGCGCGACCCAGGGCATCGCCGGCACGATCGACCTGACGGCGCCGCGGGGCATCGTCATGCCCGTCGCCGGCGGTGACGCGTCCCCGGCGGCGACGAAGGCGTCGGCGACGACGACGGCGACCTCGGCGGCCCCGGCCACGACGACGGACGCGCATGCGACGTCGACGGCCGACGCGCCGGACGCGACCACCACCACGCCGGACGCGACGGCGGCGACCACGCCCTCCGCGACGTCCAGGACGGACGCGACCCCGGTGACCACCGAGGCCGCCGCGCCGACGACGACCGACGCCGCGCCGACGACCACGACCGACGCGGCGCCGACGACCACCACCGGGTCCACTCCGAGCACGGCGGTCCCGAGCCCGGCGACCACCCTGACGGGGACGACGGACCCGTTCGCGACGCCGTCGGTCGCGTCGCCTCGCGCGGTGAGCGCCGCCACCGGCCCCGGCGTCCTGCACTTCGACGGCACGACCTGGACCCGCGAGCCGCTCTGCGCGACGCTCGTCGGCACCGATTGCGGGGTCCCCACGGACGTGGCGGCGATCGTGCGCATCGCCGCGGCCCCGGCCGGCCGCGGCTGGCTGCTCGCGCGCACCCCGACGGGCCAGCCGCTCGTCTACCAGCGGGTTCTCGACCCGTCCGGCCCCGGGTACGTGTGGCAGCAGCGGCACCCCCAGACCTGGCTGCTCGGCGGCAGCGGCGCGCCGTCGGGCATCGGCCCGGCGTCCGTGACCGTGCGGACGGACGGCGCGATGCTGACGGCGACGAACCAGGGGGTCTGGGTCGACCTCCGGGTCGACGGCACCACCGACGCCACCACGCTCGTCTCGGCCGTCGATCCCGACGCGCCGCCCGTCGGCGGCATCTGGTGCTCCGCGACCGCGGTCTGCGGTGCGGACGCGCACCAGCTCGGTTCCGCCATGCCGACCGGGCGCTACGGCAGCTCGGCGTTTCAGGGCACGGGCGACGACCCCGGCACCCGCATCATCACCGGGGTGGGCAGCGGCGGGCTGCTGCGCCGCGACCCCGGGGACGCGGGCTTCTCGTACGTCGTCGGCGGCGGCGCGGGCGGGGCGACGTCCGCGTTCCCGTCCCCCGACGAGGGGTGGCTCGGACTCGAAGGCGGAGGCACCTCGCTGCTGATCCACGCGACGACCGAGACGGTCGCCCCGGCCCTGTCGAGCTGGCCCGTGCCGTTCCGCCGGCCGCTGTTCGCGATCGCGACGTCGCCCGGCGCCACGGCCGGCGCGGCCGACGCGCCGGCCCTCGCGGTCGGCGACCAGGGGCAGGTGACCCGCTACGTGCCGGGCACCGGCTGGACCGCCGACTTCCTCTACGACTCCAGCGGGGCACGGGCGACCCCGCGTCTGCGCGGCGTCGCCTGGCCGATGCAGAACCGTGCCTACGCCGTCGGCGACGACGGGGCGATGTGGGTCTACAACGGGCAGACCCAGCTGTGGAGCCCGGACGGCGGACGGCCGCTGAACTTCCACGGCAACCTCACCGGGGTCGCGTTCTCCCAGACGAACCCGAACCGCGGGTACGCCGTCGGCAAGCAGGGCGTGCTGCTGCGCTACGACAAGACGTGGACGGCGGAGGCCGCCCCGGACGGGCTCCAGGGCGCGCAGTTCACGTCCGTCGCGTTCGCCGGCGGTGTCGCGGTGGCGACGTACCGCATCGCCGACCCGGGGAGCAACGGGTACGAGCAGTCCGGCGGCCTGATCGTCAACGACGGCTCCGGGTGGCGTCGCGACCCCGACCTCGACACGCTGCTGGCCAGCGCGTACCCCGCCGGCAAGCGCCGGCCCTGGCTGGCCCGCGTGGCCGGCCTGGCCGACGGCGGGATCGTGGCCGCCGGCCCCGGGCTCGTGGTCGAGCGCGACGGGCCGGGCGCGCCGTGGCGGTTCTCCACCCAGCCGCCGGCGAGCGGGGCCGTGTCGGGCGCCAGCGCCGACATCGTCGCGATCGCCGCGTTCCGCGAGGGTGGGAGCGTGCGCGCCCTCGTCTCGGGTGACGTCGAGGACTCGACGTACGTGCAGAAGCTGCAGCAGGGCGATCAGGTGGCCCCGGCGGCGCCCGGACAGCCCGCGGCGCAGATCGGGCCCGACCGCATCACCCGCACGGGCTTCCTGCTGCGGGAGACCGCCGACGGCTGGCAGGACGTCCAGCACGAGGCGTTCCCGATCTCGCGCACCGTCGACCAGCCGTACACGCCCGATCCGGTGCTCGCGCTCGCGGTCGACCCGACCGGCAGCCGCGGCTGGGCGGTCGGCGGCCAGACGGGCATCACCCAGGCCGACGCGCCGTCGCTCACGGCCCAGACGGGCGCGGTCCAGCGCCTCGGCGGCGACGCGTCGCCGCCCGGGGCGACGACCGCCCCGATCGCGGCGCCGGCCGGACAGGTGTCGTTCGCCGTCGGCGGCCAGGCCGCCTGCGGTGGGCCCTGCGCGGACCGCGCGCGGCAGCGGATCGGCCCGGACACGTGGCTCGACGCCGCGGTGCGCAGCGCCGGCGCGATCGACGGGCTGCACGCCTTCGTCTACACCGGCGGGCGCATCGCGCCCGGGTCCGCGGGCAACGCCGCCGAGCTCGCCCGGTACGCCCAGGTGCTGCGCGGCACCGGCGCCGTCAGGACGTTCGCCGCGATCAGCCCCACCGACGGGTCCGCCGCCGCGTTCGGGGCGGCGATGGGCGCCCTGGCGCCGGTGGGCACCGCGCCCACCGACACGCCGGCCCCCCCGGCGGGGAGCGCCGCCTACGCGGTCGACTCGGCCGGCAGCGGCGGCGCGGTGCGGCTGATCGTCCTCGACTACTCGCAGGGCACGAGTCCGCAGCTCGGTCCTGACCAGCAGGAGTGGCTGCGGGCGCAGCTCGCCGACGCGAAGACGAAGCTGCCGGCCGTCGTCGTCGGCAACGCCAACATCACGGACGCCTCAGCGACCAACTACGCCGCGGACGCCGGCGTCGTCGGGCAGATCCTGGCCGCGGGCGGCGCGTCCGCGTACCTCTTCGACAGCCCGGGCGAGAACGTCCGGCAGTCGATCACGCGGTCCGGGACGACGGTGCCGGCGTTCGGGACGGGCTCGCTCGGGTACACCGGCGTGCCGGCGGTCCCGCAGGACGACCGCACCGCGAGCGGCTTCCTCCTGACGAGCGTCGACGTCGGGGCCCGCAACGCGGCGACGAACCAGGCGCCCGTCACCGCGACGCTGATCCCGAACAGCGGCCAGCTGGCGCTCGACGCCCGCGACGGCCAGCTGTTGCGACGCAGCAGCGTGTCGCTGTTCCAGGGCCTCGCGCGCCGGCCGCTCGGCGGGTCGTTGTTCCATGTCGGGTCGAGCGGCTTCGACGACATCTACCCCAACCCCTACGTCACGGTCCCGCAGACCTGCCAGGGCGGCGACTGCAACCAGTTCATCCCGCCCGCGGCGACGTTCTCGTCCTCCAACCCCGACATCGGGGACTTCGTCCGGCAGGACCCGGCGTCCACCAACCCGCGGGCCGTGCTGCAGGGCGGAGACGGCAAGCCGATCCCGGACGGGTCCTCCGGCCTGTTCTGTGCGTTCAACTCCGGGACGACGACCGTGACCGTCACCACCGGCGGGCTCAGCTCGTCCGCGGTGGTCACGGTCCAGGCCGGCAGCGTGGCGCAGCCCTGCGGCACCGTTCCGCTGAAGGACCCGCCGCCCGCGAAGGCGGTCACCCAGGCGCAGGACGTCCCCGACCTCGGCGACGAGCCCGACGCGACGCCGCAGCCGGACGTCTCCCCGGACATCGCGGTGCCGGCGTTCCCGGCGCGGCCGTCCCCGCCCGCGCGTCGCCCCCAGCCGAAGCCTCGGCGCCGGATCCCGCGGGAGCCGGTGCTGCTCGCACCGCTGCTCGGCGCGACGCCCGTGCCGCCCGTGCGCGGAGCCGTTCCCCCGCCGGCGCCGTCGGCCGGCCGGCCGATCCCGCCGAACGGCGGCGCTCAGGTACCCGCCCAGACCCCGGTGTCCCAGCCGGTCGGCGCGCCCGAGCGCGAGGAGGAGCCGGAGCCCGCGGTCGAGGCGTCGCACAACATGGTCGCCTACCGCCACGACGACCAGCGGCTGCCGCCGGGCATCCCGATCGCGGCGGTCATCATCCTGGCCGCCGCGGGGGCCGCGGTGCGCACGCGTCGCAGGGGGGCCGCGCCCGTCCGGGCCGAGGCTCGGTACGGCCGGCGCCGCTGACCGTCGAGCCCGGGCTCCAAGGGCAACGGCGGGCCTCGCGGGGCCGCCGTGCGTCCGCTCCCCGTGGCGCACCTGTTGCCGCGTTGATACCGCGACGTGAACATGTTGCAACCCGATGTTCACGGGCGTGTTCCGGAGCTAGGGTGCGAATCTCTCGACCCACGACCCCTCACGGGGAACGGAGCACATCACACCCATGCAGTGGCGCACCCTCACGCGGCGGTCAACGGCCGTCGCACTTGCGACCGGTGGCCTCCTCGGCCTCGGCGCCTCCGGGGCCCTGGCGGCGACAGGCAGCACCGTCTACGGCGGCGGCTCGACGTTCCAGACCAACGCCCAGAACACGATCTGGCTCCCGAGCTGGACCTCGGCGCTCTCGCCCAAGCCGACCATCAAGTACGGCGCCGGCGGCAGCGGCACCCGCGCGGCGTTCGGGACCACGAACGGCGTCCTCGACCCGACGTTTAACAACGCGTCCAACCCGGACAAGCCGACCGACACGCTCTACGGCTACATCGGCACCGACGCGGCGCCGAACACGACGGCCCTGGGGCTCGCCCGCAACGCTTCGGGCAACGTCCGCCTGCTGACGATCCCCGTCGCGCAGGCCCCCGTCACGGCCCTGGTGAGCCTGCCGGCCGACTGCGCCGTCACCGGCGCCGTCAACCTGCCCAACTCGGTGCTGTCGAAGGCCTTCGCCGGCACGTACACGACCTGGACGGACCTGCTGTCCGGCGCGGGCATCACGCCGACCGGCGCCGGCTGCGGCGTGGCGGTCAAGCGCGTCGTGCGCTCGAACACCTCGGGCACGTCGTTCGCCTTCCGCAACTTCCTCAACCAGGTCGACACGGCGACCTGGGCGTCGTTCGCCAACGACGGCACGAGCTGGCCCGGTCCGGCCGACACCGTCTCCGCCGACGGCTCGACCGCCCTCAGCAGCGGGTCGCTGCTGTCCGGCTACGTCAAGAAGACGCCGGGCACCATCGGCTTCGCCGACCTCTCCGACGCCGTCGCGGGCGGGTACACCGCCACGGCGACGCTGCAGGCGGCGACCAGCAACCGCATCGCCTTCGCGAGCCTGCAGAACAACGGCACGACGGTCGCGGGCGCGACCTTCGCGTCGCCGCAGGCGGCGAGCGCCACCACGGGCAACTGCGCGACCGACGTCGGCTCGCTGCCGCGCTGGCAGGGTGCACCGGACAGCGGCACCGCCGACTGGAGCAACGTCCTGGCCAGCGACCCGAACGTCAAGGGCTTCACGGGGCAGAACTTCTACCCCGCCTGCGCCGTGACGTACGACCTGGCGTGGGCCGACTACACCACGGGCAACCTCGCCGCCGCGTACACGAAGAACGGCGCGACGGCCGCCGGCGTCCAGGCGACGGTCAAGGACTACCTCGGCTACGTGACGAGCGATGCCGGTCAGACCGCCATCAACACGGCGTCCTACACGAAGCTCCCGGCGCAGATCGCGAAGACGGCGCAGTCGGCCGTCGCCGGCATCGGCGGTCCGGTGGTCGTCCCGCCGGTCGACACCCCGGTCGACCCCCCGGTCGTCACGCCGCCGGTCGTCACCCCGCCCGTCGTGACGCCCCCGGTCGTCACGCCGCCGGTCGTCGCGCCGAAGGTCGCGAAGTTCGCGCTGTCGGTCGCGAAGCCGAAGTCGGTCAAGCGCGGCGCGTCGCTGTCGTTCAAGGTGACCGTCCGCAACTCGGGCGCCGGTGCCTCCGCCGCGTCGGTCCTGACCGTCACGCCCCCGAAGGGCGTGCGCGTCGGCTCCGGCAAGGCCGGCAAGGCCGTGAAGATCAAGATCGCCGCCATCAAGGCCGGCGGCTCGAAGGTCATCACGGTGAAGCTGAAGACGGCCAAGTCGACGAAGAAGTCGACGAAGGTCACGCTCGGCCTCGCCGGTGGCGGCCTGAAGGCGTCGGGCTCGCTCGCACTGAAGCTGAAGTAGGAGCGCGCCGGGGGCCATGGGCCCCGGCTCCACAGGAGACCCGATGGGCCGCTCAGCGCGCAGGCGCTGGGCGGCCCATCGTGGTTCTCCGAGGCGACGGTGCGCAACCGCCTCCGAGGCCCGCTCATCGGCGGCAGCCGCCCGCTGCGTGAAGACGCATCGCTGCTGGACGAATGTTGCGATCCGGTCCGACTGATTTGCGAGCTTGCGGCGTTTATAGGACTGGATGCGCTCCCCCCAAGCTTCACGCGCGCGCGAACTCCGTCCCCCAGGCACCCGGTCCGGGCCACCGACGGACTTCGAAGCGCTGTACGCGCGGTACCTGCCGGAGATCGTGCGCTACATGCGCCGCCGGCTCGACGACGCGACGGCGGACGACGCGGCCGCCGAGGTCTTCGTGCGGGTCCTGCGCAGCCGATCCGGGCTGGTCGGGGACCAGCCGGAGCGCGCGGTCCGTGCGTGGCTCTACACGATCGCCCGGAACATCATCCAGGACCGGCGCCGCAGCGAGCGGCGCCGCCTGCGCGCCATCGCGCGCGTCGCGGCCGAGCCCACCGCCGCCGACGCGCGGGCCTACGAGCCCGTCAACCCGGCCCTCGTCGAGGGACTGCGCCGCCTGAGCGCCGTCGAGCGCGAGTCGCTGCTGCTCATCGCGTGGGGAGAGCTCTCGTTCCGGGAGGCGGCGACGGTCACGGACGTGCCGCTCGGGACCCTCCACTCGCGGGTCGCGTCGGCCCGGCGCAAGCTCGCGCGGCTGCAGGTGCGGCCGGAGCCCACGTGGGGCGAGGGAACGACCTCTGAGTCCCGGCCGTCGCTCGCAGCACCATCTGGGCCCCTCGAGCCCGGCGGCGAGCGCGACGGCGGAGACCACGAGGACACCCGCCCGCCCGTCGGCCCCTACGGCGAGGACGACGGCTCCGACGAGGAGCGCGACGACGACGATCTCGATCACGATGGTCGCGACGACGAGCGCGAGAGCCACCGCGACGACCACGACGACGACCTCGACGGGACGGGTGGGCCGCAGGCCGACCTGGACGAGGTCCGCGCGCTGCGCGACCTCGGGCTCGACCTCGATGCGGCCGTGGAGGCGTCGAGGCTCGACCGCGTGACGGCGATCGTCCGCCGCCAGTCCGAGCGCCCGGCGCCCGGGTCGCTGGGCCGGATGGTCCGGATTCCGGGACGCAGCAGCCGCCGGCTCTGGGTCGCCGCGACGCTGACGGGACTCGTGGCCGCGGGAGGCGCCGCGGCGGCGACCGGGCTCTGGTCCCCGTCGCTCGGCGACGACGATCGCGGGCGACCGTCGGCGAGCGCGTCCGACGTCCCCGCCGACCAGCTCGCGGCCTTCGCGGTCCTGCGGCGGCCGGCGACGGACGCGGACCGCGGCGCCGCCGCACGGGCGGCGCTGCGCTACGTCGGCGGCCGCTTCTCCGGCGTCCGCACGGACCGCGTCCGCGCGCCGGCTGGGGCCCCCGGCACGGTGCTCGTGCCGGTGGCGCGGTCGAGCACCGGTGCCGCCGACGCACTGTGCCTCTTCGCCCCCGATCGGGCCGCCGGCGGCGGCGGGATCAGCTGCTGGACCACGCGCCAGATCCGGGAGGGACACGGGTCCCTGGTCGCCGTCCGGCTCGTGACGCGCGACGCCGTGGGAGGTCAGGAGCGGCCGGCCGACGGCGCAGGCGGAACCGACCGGGCCACTGCGGAGGGCGCCGGCGCCCAGCCGGCGGTGGCGGGCGGTCGCCGCATCGGCCTCGTGCCCGACGGTGTGGCGGCGGTCCGCGGCGACGACGGCACGACCGCCCCGGTCCGGGACAACGCGTACGTGCTGGAGCTGCCCGCGGGGGCCGCGGTCGACGCCCCCGTGACGCTGCTGGACGACACCGGTCGGAGGGTCGGCGCGCCCTAGGAATCGCACCCGCCGGCTCGCCCGGTGACACCAAGATAACGCGCACGTTGCGACCACGATCGGTGGTTGGTCCCGCTGCGCCCGCAGGTACACCACGGGACGATGTTTTTCGTTGTGTGCTCTGGTTCGTGTGCATACCCTCAGCGCCGGTCCGCGTGGTGTGGGGAGGTCCCGTGCCGCGCGTGGCCGATGGTTCACACACGACATCAGGAGCAACGAATGCAGCACCACCTCAAACGTGCGGGTGCGCTCGCGGCGGTCGTCGCCGGCTGCGCGCTCGCCTCGGCGGGCCCCGCGGACGCGGCCTCGATCGCGTACTACGAAGGGACGACGACCAGCCAGTTCGGGCCCTGGCACTCACTGATCGAGACGTCCGTCCGGTCGCTCGGCGGCGCGCTCTCGTGCACCGCGGCCGCCGACGCGAGCCACGCGATCGTGGGTACCGCGTACTGCATCGACGGCGTCGACAACGTCGTCGCGCACCCGTACAACGCGACGCTGCGGTACGGCTGGTGCGGCGTGCCCGCCGGGTCGGGCGCCGCGTACATGCGGTGCCGGGAGGACTACTAGCATGCGTCGTCCCCGCATCCTCCTCGCGGCGTCCGGCGTGTCGGTCGCGGCCGTCGCCGGGCTCGTCGCGGTGCTCCCCGGGCCGGCGGTCGGTGCCGCCCCCGCGGCGCCCCACGTGGCCGTCCTCTCGGCGGGTCCTGCGGCGTCGCTCCCGCCGGCCGCGGTGCGTGTGCTCGGCGGCCCGTCGCTGGCCGACCGGGGCGCTGATCCCCAGTCCGCAAAGCAGATCGCGAGCCCGGGGTCGCCGACGGACCGCTGGTTCGTCGTCCCGAGCCGGGACGGCGCGTGCCTCGTCACGCCCGACGCGACGGTGGCGTGCGCATCGACGGCGAACGTCGACGCCGGGACGCTGCGCGTGATCGACGTGCAGCCTCCGGCGCCCGGCGCCGGCGACGAGCCGGGCGGGTCGCCGCTCGACGGCCCGGGCGTCGTCCGGGGCGTCGTGCCCGACGGCGTCGACGCGGTCCGCGTGGTCGACGCGGACGGCGGGACGGTGGCGACGGCGCCCGTCCGATCCAACGTCTACCGGCTCGAGGTCGACGACGTCGCGGCGATCGACGCGACCGAGCTGGTGCACGACGACGGCAGCGCGACGGCCATCCGGCCCGGCGGCTGACCCGGCGGCCCCGCCTGCCGCCGCGGTCCGGCGTGGGGCGGGACGGGGTGTCGGAGCGGGGGACCGCCCCGTTGGCCTGTGCCGGCGACCCGGTCGACGGCAGGTGCCCCTCGCGACGGTGCGGTGCGACAGGCGACGGTGGCCTGTCGCATCGCGGGCGTTGGTGGACGCGGCCTTGAGTCAAAAATTGGTCTTTGCACGTCGGCATTCAGGAGAATGGATTGTGACCGTCCAGTGATTTCGGGTCGTTGCGGGTGGCGGATGGGACGGAGATGCGCTTAGGTGGGCGAGCGGGTCCGGCCAACGCATCCAAGGCGAACCGGGCCCCGATCATCACTCGCTGACACCCACCAAGGACACACTCGCATGTTCGCCATCTCACGCACCATGGTCGCCTTCGGCGCCGCCGTCGTCTTCTCGCTCGGCGCCGCGGCGTCGGCGTCCGCCACCACGATCAACGGCAGCGGCTCGTCGCTGCAGAAGAACGCCCAGCAGAGCCTCTGGGCGCCGTCGTTCACGACGGCGTTCCCGTCCGACGCGATCAGCTACACCTCGACGAGCTCGGGATCGGGCCTGTCGGAGTTCGGCAACGACAACAGCGTGCTGAAGACGGCTGGCGGCGTCGACGTCTTCGTCGGCACCGACGACGCGCCCGACGCCACGCAGACCGCCAAGGCGAAGACCGCCACGGGCACCAACGCCAACGAGATCACGGTCCCGGTCGCGCAGGCGCCGGTGGCGATCATCGCCAGCCTGCCGGCCGGCCTGACGATCAGCAACACGCAGGTCGCGCTGTCGCAGGCGCAGCTCGAGCAGATCTACCACCACGCCGTCCCGGCGTCGGGCGCCTACGCCGCCAACACCTGGGGCGCGGCGCTGAACGCCGCCGGCGCCTCGATCACCGGCGACACGGGCGGCGCGAGCGCCACGGCGATCACGCTGCAGGTCCGCGTCGGCGACTCCGGCACGACCCGCGCGGTGAAGGGCTTCCTCGAGCAGATCGACACCGGCGACACGCACGGCTGGAACCACGAGGGCAGCGACTCCTGGACCAACACGTCCGGCACGACGACCAACGGCGGCGCGAACACGGGCGGCGGCGCGCTGGTCACCAGCACGCTGAGCAACCCGGGCTCGATCGGCTACGCGAACCTCGCCGACACGACCGCGACGGTCACGAACCTGCCCGTCGCGGTCACGACCGGTGGCTCGGCCTCGCACCAGGTCATCCGCTTCCAGCTGAAGGTTGGTGCCATTCCCCGGGATGCCTCGTCCAACCCGGCCAGCCAGACGACCGCCGCCGGCAACCTGACCACTTCGGGCTCCGGCTCGTGGAGCGCGGTGCCCGCGAGCATCACGGCGACGACGACGTGGGAGAACACGATCGCGAGCTCGACGTCGACGTCGCTCGCCGGCTACCCGCTCGCCGCCCCGACGTACGACCTGGGCTGGGACAACTACGCGGCCGTGACCAATGGTGCCGGCGGCGCGGCGACCTACACCGCGGCGCAGATCACCACGGCGAACAACTACTTCGATTACCTGGTCAGCACCGCCGTTGGCAAGGGCCAGCCGACGGTCACCGCCAACGGCTACGCGCCGCTGCCCACCAACGTGCAGACGAAGGCCGTGACGGCCGCCGGACTCGTCAACTAGCACCCGCCGCACGGCGGTCAGCACCGGCGGCGGGGCGCGAACGCGCGTTCCGCCGCCGTCCGGTCTCCGTCGGTCCGCCCGCCGGCGCTCACGCGCCGGCGGGCGAGCCCGTTGGCCGTCGCCGCGCGTGTCTGGGCCGCCCCGACTCCCACCCTCTTCCCCTCCCGATTCCGACGTCCGACCCCACGAGGTTCCCTGTGTCCCGTAGTCCCGCTCCCGCCCCCGATCGCGGCTCACCCCTGCCCGTTCCGTCCCCGCCGGCCCACGGCACTCGTCGCCGGGGGGCCCGCCTGCTGGTGTCCGCCGCGGCCGGCCTGGCGTTGCTGGCCGCTCCCGCGCTCGTCGCGGCGCCCGCGCACGCCGCGACCGACCTGTCGAAGTACGGCGAGCTGCACCGCTTCGGGGGGTTCGACACCGCCCGCTACGCCGAGAACGCGTACACCGGGGCGCTGACGGCCGGCAAGCTCGTCGATCCGGTCGGCTTCACCGTCGACCCGCAGGACGGCGGCACGGCCACCGCGCCGACGCAGGCCGTGTGGGTGCTGGACCGCACGAACATCGCCGCCGTGCAGCAGTTCCGGCTGCAGAAGCTGAGCCAGACCGGCGAGGTGCTCGGCACCACGACGTTCTCCGTGCCGAAGGACGCCGACGGCAACAACCGCACCATCGTCGGCCTCGCCGTCGACCACACGACCGGGTCGGCGGGCGCCGGCGCGGTCTACGCGGTGATCGAGCGCAACACGGCGGGCAGCAACGGCACCATCGGCCGCGCCGAGGAGGTCGTCGGCTGGTCGACCGCTCCGCAGGACGGCAAGCTCGTCGCGGCCGCCGGCCTGAACCCCGTCGGCGCCGCGCTGCTGGCGCCTGGCGCCGGCTTCGGCGCTCCCGGCGCGCTCGGGGCCGCGAGCACCCTGGCCGCCGCGGGCAACGAGACCTTCGCGGTGCAGGGCCTGGCCGTCCACACCCGGCCCGGCGGGGCGCGGGCGCTCGCGCTCGCCAGCGCGCTCACGGGCGAGCTCGTCAGCGGCGATTACGCGCAGGGCGCGGTGGTGCAGGACTTCGCGCTGACCGGCACCCGGGGCGCGCGGCTCGGGCGCTGGACGTCCGACGCGCTCGCCGGGCTCCCGGACGCGTCCGGGCACGAGTCCACGTCTCAAGGCGCGGCGGGTCTGCAGGCGCTGCCGGACGGCAGCGGCGCGCTCGCTCTCGTCCTCAGCGGCAACATCGAGTCGGCAGAGATCGTGCGTCTCGACGCCGACCTCGCCAATCCCAAGATCCTCCTCAGCAACGCCCGAACCGACTACCCGGTCCTGTGGGCGGCCCAAGGCGGGACGATCGGGCTGCCGGCCCGGGGAACCGTTCCGGAGTACGGGAACACTCCATCGACCGCCGGGGGCGCGGGCAACCTGACGGTCGCGACGAGCACCGGCGCCTGGGCGGCGGCCGCGGACCCGTACACGTACGGCGGCGGCAGCGGGGACACCAGCAATCGGCCGCTGACGCAGCAGGGGGTGGCGTTCGTGGATCCGCTGGCGTCGGGGGCGCTCGCCACCCCGATCCCGCCCGTCACGACGGTGGCCGGGACGCTGGCCTCGGCGACGAAGACCGGGCCGTGCGCGTTCGCCGGCAACGGGCTGACCTTCGCGGCCGGTGCGGGCGGCTCCGTGTGGGTCCTCTCGCGGAGCCAGAGCTCCGTCTTCCCCTCCGGCGGCGACTACCCGACCACCAGCGGCCGCGAGATCGTCGAGCTCGGCCCCGGCGGCACGGCGTGCAGCGAGCGGCCGTCGGGGACGTTCACCGTCCAGGGCGGCACGACGACCGCGCGGACGCCGGCGAGCGACAGCGATCCGCTGATCGTGCCGACCGGCACGAAGGTGACCTTCGACACCGCCTACGACGCGACCGACCCGGCGAAGCCGCTGGGTGTCTCGTACGGCCCCGACGCCGAGTTGGCCGGCGTGGTCGCTCCGCGCTTCGGTAAGCGCGAGCTCGGCGCATGGGACCTCGACGGCGACGCGACCAACGGTGCCGCCGGCGACGGATACGAGGTCACCGGCGCCCGCCCGAACGACGGCCAGATCAAGGCGTCGTCGTTCGTGCCCGACGCGACGTTCACGTACACGACGCCCGGCGTCTTCCCGGTCCGCCTGCGGATCCTGGGCGAGTCCGGCCCGTACGTGAAGTCCGGCTCGGTGGTCGTACAGGCGGCGCAGGCGCCGACGGCGTCGTTCACGGTCGCCGGGGGTGCGACGGCCGGCAAGGCGGTCGCGTTCGACGGGTCCGGGTCGACGACGGCGTTGGGGACGACGCTGAAGTCGTACCGGTGGGATTGGGGTGATGGGTCGGCCCCGGAGACGACGTCGACGGCGCAGGCGTCGCACGTGTACGGGGCGGCGGGGTCGTTCACCGCGAAGTTGCGGGTGACGAACAACACGTTCCAGAACAGCACGGAGGTGACGCGGTCGGTGTCGGTGGCGCCGAAGCCGGTGGATCAGCAGCAGCCGCCGACGCAGACGACGACGCAGACCACGCCGACGACGACGGTGCCGACCACACAGCTCCCGCCGCCTGGCCTCAAGCCGACGCTGGTCGCGAAGTTCGCGCTGTCGATCGCGAAGCCGAAGGCGGTCAAGCGCGGGAAGTCGCTGTCGTTCAAGGTGACGGTTCGCAACTCCGGGACCGCAGGGTCTGCGGCATCGGTGTTGACGGTGACGCCGCCCAAGGGCGTGCGGGTCGGCTCCGGCAAGGCCGGCAAGGCCGTGAAGGTCAAGGTCGCCGCGATCAAGGCCGGTGGCTCGAAGGTGATCACGGTGAAGCTGAAGACGGCCAAGTCGACGAAGACGTCGACGAAGATCAAGCTCAGCCTCGCCGGTGGCGGGCTGAAGGCGTCCGGCACGCTCAGCCTCAAGCTGAAGTAGCCCGGTACTGGCGGGGGCGGGTCGAGCGCTGCCTGCTCGACCCGCCTCACCGGAGCGCGCGTGCCCCCGGTCTGGCGGCACCGCGCGAGAGGACTGCGCCAGAACCGGCCAACGATTCCAAGGCGAACCGGGCCCGACGCCCGCATGACACGGACGATCCAGTCTACGGGTTGGACGTCCCGACGTCGACGTCGGCGATGCGCCGCGTGCTCACCGCCCGTGACGCTCCCGGGCCGGGACGAACGTCTCAGGGTCGTCGCCTCTCGCCCGCCGACGGTGCGGAGCCCGCGGTCGCGCGTGCCCACCCGGACCGTCGCGAGTGGGTGAGCGGCGGCTCGCCGTCGCGGTCGTCCAGGCGCACCGGTCGGTAGACCGGCCGGGCCCGGTCGCGCTCGGGGCGACGGGACCGCGTCGTGGGGTCAGGATCGCGCGTACCCATGCGGCCGACGGTACGCCCGGGAGGCCTCGGTGGCCAGGGCGTTCCCCAACCGTTCACGTCGTCGACGGGCCGGGGCGTCCGTCAGGCGTCCGTGAGGGCGAGGACGAGAGCGTCAGAGCGCACGACGGCGACGCCCGGCAAGCGGGTCAGCCGTCCGGACGCAGGACGTCGTGCGGGAAGCGGTCGACGCGGTCGATGACCCCGTCGAGGAACGCGGTGGCCATCGGGCCGCTGACCCGGCGGCGCTTCGACGACGCGTAGGTCCGCAGGGCGTCGTTCGTGCTCAGGTGCTGCGCGGCGACGCTGATGTCGATGAGGATCTGGTGGACCTCGGCGTCGTCCCCGGCGGCCGTCGCCGTCGCGTCGGCGTAGTACCGCCATCCGCTGCCGCTCGCACGACTGCCGGGCCGGCGCTGGCGCAACAGCCGGGCGTAGTCCCCACCGTGCGCCCGCAACAGCAGCGCGACCGCGTCGGCCGACAACGCATCGGCCGTCTTCGTCGTCCCGTCGCGGGGAGTCGGGTCCCGCCCTTCACGTCCGCTTTCGGACATCGCGGCCTCGTCGGTCGGCATGACGATGTCCTGCCGCAGCCCCGGAACTCGAAGCCCCGACCGACACCAGCTACCCCACGCAGTCAAGCACGCTCAGGACTCGCGGTGGGGTAGCGCGGGGTTCATCGCGGCGGAGACGAGGGTCCGCCGCGCGCTCAGCGCTCGTAGTGGTAGCGGGCTTGCAGCACGACGAGGTCACCGTCGAGGGTGACGTCACCGCGTGGACACGCTGTCGCCGCTGCTGCTGCCGCCGCCGTCCACCGGGACGACCTCGGTCAGCGGCTTGCCGACGCGGGTGACGCGCAGGTCGATCTTCGTCGGCCAGCGCTTGCGGTCGAGCTTCAGGCGCAGGGTGTGGGCGCCGGTGCTCAG
Organism: Patulibacter sp. NPDC049589; assembly: GCF_040675535.1. Lineage (NCBI taxonomy): Bacteria > Bacillati > Actinomycetota > Thermoleophilia > Solirubrobacterales > Patulibacteraceae > Patulibacter > Patulibacter sp. NPDC049589. Next base: position 29,484 of record NZ_JBFAPC010000001.1, read on the forward strand.
CGTGGTGCGCTTCGTCTGGGCGACGACGCGCAGCACGGTCTTCGTCCGCTTCTTGGTCTTGCCCTTCGCCTTGACCGTCACCTTGGTCGTGCGCAGCGCCCGCAGCTGGACCTTCGCGCGGCCACGGAGCACGATCCGGATCGTGAGCGTGTTGCCCTTGACGACGCGCGCCTTGCCCGTCGACTTCAGCGGGGAGAGGACGCGGGTCGTGGTCGTCGGGGTCGGCGTGGCGGCCAGCGTGGGCGGGACGACCGGCGGCGCCTGGTTGGCCAGCGAGTCGTCGACCGGGATCGCGTCGGGCGGGACGAACGGCGTGCCGCCGTCGGACGGGCGGAACGAGATGACGGACGCGAACGCCGGATCGGTGTCCTGGGCGCGCGTCGTGCCGTCGGTCAGGTGGAAGAGCCAGCCGGCGTCGGTGGCCGCCCAGCAGTCGTCGACCGCCGGGCAGGCGATCGGGCCGGCGTTGCCGCGTCCGCCGACGTCCTGGTCGGGGCCCAGCCGCACGGGTGCGCCCGCCGTGCCGTCCGCGGCGATCCGTGCCACGCGGGCTCCGTCGTCCCCGTCGGGGTCGTAGGACACCCAGGCGGCGGGCTGGCCCGGGACGGCGGCGATCGCCGACGGGGTCGCGTCGACCGGGATCGCCGCCGGGGGGATCTCGACCTGGCGCCACTCGCCGCCGGCGTACCGCAGGGCGAGCGGATGGCCCGTGGCCTTCCCCGCCGGGACGAACGAGCCCGACGCGAGCGGGCCGGTCACGGCCCAGAGCTGCGGGGACGCCGGACGGGACGCCGGATCGATCGTGCCGCCGTCGCTCGAGAGCTGCAGGCCCGTCATCGTGACCGGCGAGACCGGGCGGCCGGACGCCGCGTCCGTGCCCCAGTTCGGCAGCGGCGGGCAGATCACGCCGGTGCAGCCGGCGTCGTCCAGCGGCGCGTCGGTGATCCGCACGCCGCCGGCGTCGTTGCGCAGATCGTGGAGGACGGCCGGATGGTCGGGGTCCTCGGCGGGATCGACCGCGTCGTTGCGGCCGAGCGTGACGGACTCGACCGTCCGGCCGCCGATCGTGACCATCGACGCGACGCGGTGCGGGTGCAGGCCGCCCACGCGGGAGAGCGTCGAGCCGTCCCAGTGCAGGTGGAACGGGAGGCTGCTCCCCCGGGCCGACAGCCCGCCGAACCAGCAGTCCGACGGACCGCTGCACGTTGCGCTGTTCATCGGCGAGTACGACGTCGGCTGGCCGACCGGGAGCGCGTAGGAGGCCACGACCTGGCCGTCCTTGAAGTGGCACAGAGAGACGTTCCTGGAGTCCGCGCCGCCGCCGACGATCTGGCCCGGGCGCTGGTCGGCGATCGTCCAGAACTCGTCGGGTCCGGCCCACGCGACGCGGCCCTGGCCCTGCACGCCGGAGTCGCTGATCTCGGGGCTGCCGCCGCAGACCGTGGAGAGCTGCCGCCAGCTGCGTCCGTCGTAGGTGTAGAGCCCCTGCGGGACGACGCCGTTTCCGGCGGTCATCAGGACGCCGCGGTTCGGCGACCAGAAGCTGATGTCGGTCACGGGGCCGAGCGCGACGCCGTAGGGCGCGGGGGAGGCACCGTCGGGCAGGGCGGGGGCGTCGGCCGGAGCGAACCGCCAGGTGGCGTCGGCGTGCGCGCTCGGGGCGGCGACCGTCGTGGCGACGGCGAGCGTCGCGAGGCCCGCGAGCAGCGAGGCCGCGCGGCGCAGGGTGATCATCGGGTGCTCCCGGATCGGTCGGTGGTCGTGCCGGGGGTCGACAGGATCGCGGCGGACTTCGTGGTGGCGGACCGCCGCAGGCGCTCGCGGCGCTTCTTGGCGGCCGTCTTCTTCCTGGCGGCCGCCCGCTTCTTGGCCGCGGCCTTCTTGGCGGCGGCCTTCTTCGCCGCCGCCTTCTTCTGCGCGGCGGTCAGCGTGACGCGGAAGCGGGCGGCGACGTCCGTGCGCAGCGTCGGCTTGCCGGCGCTCGTGAACGTCACGCCGACCGTGGTGTCGAGGCCGTGCTTGGTGCGCACGAGCGGGCGGTAGGCCTTCGCCACCGTCAGGCGCAGGGTGGTGCGGCCGGGGCGCTTGGCGGTCGCCTTCGCGCTCGTCAGGGACTTGGTGACCACCGTGCGCTTGCGGCGCTTGACGACGGTGACCCGCCCGCGGGCGGTGACGGTGAGCCGGCCGGCGTCGGGCACCGTCACGTCGACGGTCAGCCGGCCGTCCGCGCGCCGGTGGGTGCTGAGGCCCAGCCGGCGGGTCGCGACCGCGACGGCGGCGGGGCCGGGCGGGGCCGTCACGGACTGCACGCCGGGCACCGCGGGCACGCGGCGCTCGTCGAGCGTGAAGACCCCGGTCGCCCCGACGCTGTTGGCGCCGAAGACGAGGTTCGTGGCCCCGGAGGTGAACGCGATGCGCGCGCCGTCGCCGCTGAGCGCGGGGGAGAGCGTGCCGCGATTTCCCGGTGCGCCGTCGTAGCCGATGCTGGCGAGCGACAGCGTGCCGGCACCGAGGTCGGCGACGTAGAGCTGTTGGATCTCGGCGGTCGCTCCGAGTGACGGGGTGATGAGTGCGGGAGGGCTGAACGGGAACGCGGTGCGGGTCGTCACGAAGGCCAGGTGCCGGGCGTCGGCGGAGAACGCCAGGTCGGTGATCTGTCCGGAACGGGAGAAGTCCTCGAAATCCGTGCTGGCCCACCGGGTGACCGGGCGGGTCGCTTGCCGGCGCGTGAGTCCGGGACTCATGTCGACGACGTAGACGTCGGGGGGCTCGTCGCTGAAGTACGAGACGTTCGCGAGCGACGCCTTCTTCTCGTCGGTCGCCGCCTCGACGAGCAGCGCGACCGTCCGCCCGTCGGCACTGAGCGCGGGCACCATCCCCGGCAGCCGCGGCGCGAGGCCCCAGGTGCCGAGGCCGAATACCCCACCGTTCCCCTGGTTCGAGTTTCCTTCTTTGTCGAACAGCGTGTCGAAGGGCCCCACGCAGCCGCAGGCAGGGTCGTCGCCGCCGACGATCCGCCGCGTCGCCGCGCCGGGGCCATCCGCGACACGGCGCCACAGCGGCTCGAGGTAGCGACCGAGCCGCTGCCCTGTGTCCGCCATCCCCCCCGGCACGACCGGCGCCTGCGCCGCGATGTCGGTGCCCATCCACGCCACCGTCGTGCCGTCCGCGCTGATCGCGGCGGAGCTCCGCTCGGCGATCGTCGCGTCGTCACCGGCGACCGTCGGCACGAACGCGCCGCCGTCGGCGACGGGGACCGGCGCCGCGCCGAGCGACTCGCGGGTCTGGGTGACGAGCGTGGTGCTGCGGGCGTCGAGGTCGCGCAGCGCCACCTGGGCTGCGGGCGTGACCGGGTCGCCGGCCGCGGGCGCGGTCAGGTCGGACGCGCCGAGGACGGTGAACGCCACACGGCGGCCGTCGGCGCTGAGCGCCACCCGTCCGGCCGCCGCCGAGCCACCGGACGTGCAGGTGCCGCCCGTCCCCGCGTCGTAGCTGAGGCCGGTGGCGCCGCCGTCGCGGGCGGACGCGAGCGCGAACGCGTCCGCAGCGTCGGCCGGGCGCGACAGGTCGCGCACGTAGACGTCGCGGCAGCCGTCGCCGCTGTCGTTGGCGGGGTCCAGCGCCGCGGTCGTCGTGAAGGCCACGTAGCGGCCGTCGCCGGAGACGGACGGGGTCGCAGCGTCGCCGCCCGCGACGAGGTCGAGGGCGCCGGTCACGAGGTCCCGCCGGTAGACGCCGGAGACGCCGGCGACGGAGCCCGTGAAGACGACGTACCGACCGTCGCCGGAGACCGCGGGCTGCCGGGCCACGTCGGACTCGAGCGTCGCGTTGCCGGACACGAGCCGGGGCACGTCGAACGCCGCGTGCGCGGCGGTGGGCAGCGCGAGGCCGGCCACGACCACGAGGGCCGCCACGGCGGGGCGGGCGGTCGACCTGCGGGGGCTCATCGGATGGTCACCTTCGTGCGTCGGTTGATGAGGTTGCCGGCCTCGTCCCGCACGCGGGCCGTGACCCGGTAGCGCCCCGGCTTCTTGTACCGGTGGACGATCGACGTGCGCTTGCGGACCTCGGCGGTGCCGTCGCCGAACGACACCCGGGTGGAATCGCGGGTGACCCCGGAGAACCTGTCCGCGATCCGCACCCGCAGGCGACGGCCGGACGCGCGCGTGGCGGTGAGTGTCGGCGCGTTGGTGTCGACCTGCAGCTCGGCCGGCGCGCTCGCCGTCTGCTGGCCGTTGCGGTCGACCGCGATCACCTGGACCTGGTGGACGCCGTCGCCGAGTCCGCGGTACGGCAGCCGCGCGCTCGTGCGGTACTGGCGGGTGAGGACCTTCGTGCCGTCGACCGCCAGGTCGTAGTACACGCCGAGGCCGGCCTTCGGCGCGGCGTCCCACGCGAGCCGCGCGCGGTTGCGGCGCACCCAGTCCGGCGCGGTCTCGGGCTTGAACGCCGAGAACGCGCCGGGCGGCGAGTCGGCGAGGCTCCCCATGATCCGGGGGCCGTCGGTCGGGCCCTGCAGCGCCGCGATCAGGCCGTCGCCGAGCGGGGAGGAGCCCACCCGGACGTCGGTGACCGGGCCGCTGATCGGCGACGACAGCGTCGCCTGCTGCCACGCGCCGCCCGGGAAGACCTGGCGGACGGCGGTGACGGGACGGCCGGCGTCGTCGACGGACGGCCAGGCCGTCACGCCGCCCCCGTCGGGGTTGATGCTCTGGGGCACCTGCCGGCCCGTCGACGCACCCAGGGCGGCGGGCGGGCCGATCGGACCGGTGTCGGCGCCGCCGACCGTGCGCGCCTGGCCGCCGAGGACGTACGTCACCCGGTAGCCGCCGGTCGCGTCGATCGCGACGTCGGGCACGCCGAGGCCGGCCCCGCCCTCGATCGGCGACGGGGCTGCGAAGGCCGTGCCGCTCTGGTCGCTGGACGGCAGGCCCGCGCGCAGCACGTACGGGGTGCCCAGCGGTGAGCCCGTGCCCCCGGCCAGCCGGTAGGCGACCTGCGCGCCGTCGATGCGGTTGATCGCCACCGCCGGAGCGTCGGCGTCGACGGTCACGGGCTTGCCGTCGAGGGTGTCGCCGCTGACGGGGAGGACGACGCCCGGCGAGCGGTTGAAGAGGCGGCGGGACCAGATCCGCGCCACGCCGTCGATGCCGGGCTCCTGCCAGGTGACGATGCCGCCGTTCGTGGCGTCGGCGGCGACGGCCGGGGCGTTCTCCGCCGTCGGCTTGCGCATCGTGATGCTGCCGCCCTTGACCCGGTTGACCGTGCCCACCGACGACCACGTCAGGCCGTTGAAGCGGGCGACCCGGACGTCGACCAGCTGGTCGCCGGGACGCATCGGGCGTGCGACGTTGATGCCCGAGAGCAGGAGGTCGTTCGTGACGACCCGGTAGGCGACGTACGCGTTGCCGTTGTCGGACATCGCCAGCGACGGGAAGGCGGCGGTGCCGTCGCCGATGTCGTTCCCGTCGACCTCGATCGTCGGCCCGAAGCCCGTCGCGCCCTCGCCCAGGAACGACGAGACGAGGTTGTACCGGACCTCCGTCCCGACCGTGCGGACCGGCGTCGCCCAGACCACCAGGAGGCGGCCACCCTCGGCGGCGGCGATCGTGGGCATCGTCGCGGTGAACGGGCGGTCGACGTCCACGCGCTGGGGCTCGGCCCAGTGGTCGCGCAGGAACCGCGACACGAACACGTGGGGCACGCCGTCGACGAGCTTGCGGAAGACGACACCGCCGGTGCCGTCGCCGGCCATCGCCACGCCGTCCACCGAGAGGATCGACGTGTCCGGCCCCGCGATCGTCGTCGCCGGCTGGATCACCGCGCCGCTGGGGGCGGGGGCCACGAGGCCGCCGACGCCCGCGAGCGCCAGGGTCCCCAGGAGCGCGGCGCGCCGGACGCGGGCCGTCCGCGGGAGCTCGGGCCCGCGAGGCGCTAGTTGGGCGTGGCGTGCTGCGCGTGAACGGCGGGGTGAGGACAACGGGGATGAGGGCATCGGGGCTGGACGGGCGGCGCTCCCGGCCAGCGGCGCGGGGCGGCCTCGGAGTCCGGGCGAATGGGCGCCGGACGACAGGGGACCGCTGGAGCCTAGGTCCTCGCCGGAGTGTCTACCAAGCTGTTCACGACACGGTCACAGCAACAGCCGACTGTTCACGAGGCGTTCGGCGGATGTTCTCGCCATGTTTACACCGGGGGTGGGGTCGCACGTCACGGTGGGAGCCTTGCCGTCCCGAGACACAAGGACCCGTCAGTGAGCAATCCCCGCCTAGCCAGCTCCAAGCGCAACACGAGCCCGACGCTCGATTGGCTGCGCGGTGCCGGCTCCGCCGTCCTGAAGATGCTGACGAAGGACCTGCTGCGCACGTTCCTGCTGGTGGCCTCGATCACCCTGGCGGTGCTGTTCTTCACCCTGCTGGGCTCGCTCAAGCCCGAGGGCGAGGGGGAGCCGATCTCGCTGACGCGCGTGGTCGACGCAGCGAGCGCCAAGCAGGTCTCGCGAGCGACGCTGTACGACCACGATCACCAGGTCGTGATCGTCAACCGCGAGGGTCGCCAGTACGTCGCGGACTACCCGTCCTCGGACGCCGCCACCCAGCAGCTGCTCCAGTCGCTGCAGGCCAGCGACGCCCAGGTCACCATCGAACCGCAGTCCTCGAAGGGCTCGCGGACGACGGTCGTGCAGTTCCTGCTCCCGATCCTGCTGCTGGTCTGCCTCTTCGCGCTGTTCACGCGCCTCGGGCAGGGCGACGGCTCGGGCGGCATCGCCGGGTTCTCGGCGTTCCGGGGCAAGGGCAAGAAGAAGAAGGCCGGCTCCCAGATCACGTTCGACTCCGTTGCCGGCGCCGGCGACGCGCTCGCCGAGCTGCGCGAGATCCGCGACTTCCTCGACGACCCGTCCAAGTACCTGGCGATGGGCGCCGCGGCGCCGAAGGGCGTCCTGCTCGTCGGGCCTCCGGGCACCGGCAAGACGCTGCTCGCCCGCGCGACGGCCGGCGAGGCCGACGCGGCGTTCTTCACGGCCTCCGGCGCCGAGTTCGTCGAGTCCCTCGTCGGCGTCGGCGCCGCCCGCGTCCGCGATCTCTTCGCCAAGGCGCGCAAGGCCGCGCCGTCGATCATCTTCATCGACGAGATCGACGCCGCCGGCCGCAAGCGCGGAGCCGGCGTCGGCCAGGGCAACGACGAGCGCGAGCAGACGCTGAACCAGATGCTCGTCGAGATGGACGGCTTCGGCGGCGACGCCGGCGTCGTGGTGATGGGCGCCACGAACCGCCCCGACATCCTCGACCCCGCCCTGCTGCGCCCGGGCCGGTTCGACCGCCAGGTCGTCATCGACGTCCCCGACGTCCACGGCCGGCTCGAGATCCTGGAACTGCACGCCCGCGGCCGCCAGTTCGACATGGACGTCGACCTCAACCAGATCGCCAGCCTGTGCCCGGGCTTCTCCGGCGCCGAGCTCGCGAACCTCGTCAACGAGGCGGCGCTGCTGACGGTCCGCGAAGGTCGCCAGACCATCGACCAGGCGACGCTCGAGGAGGCCATCGACCGCGTCGTCGCGGGACCCGCCAAGCGGCACGTGCTGACGCCGGACGAGCAGTGGACGATCGCCGTCCACGAGGCCGGTCACGCGATCGCCACGCGGGCGATCGGCCAGACGGTCGCCGCGCAGAAGCTGTCGATCGTCGCGCGCGGACGTCAGCTCGGAACCGCCGCGTCGATGCTGACCGACAAGGACGCCGTGATGCACGGACGCTCCGACCTCGAGCGCCAGCTCGTCGCGATCCTCGCCGGCGTCGCCTCGGAGATCATCGAGTTCGGCGAGGAGTCCACCGGCGGCACGGACGACCTGCACGCCGCGACGAAGCTCGCCCGCTCGATGGTCACGAGCTTCGGCATGTCGCCGCGCCTGGGGCACGTGACGATCGGCGAGCCCGCCGGCGAGATCTTCCTCGGCGCAGCCCTGCAGGACCTCGGGTCGATCGGCCCCGAGGCGCTGAACGTCATCGACAGCGAGGTCGAGCGGATCGTCGGCGAGGCCGAGGCCCGCGCGACCCACGTCCTCCGGGCCAACTGGGCCACGGTCCAGGAGACCGCGAGGTCGCTCGTGGAGTACGAGACGCTCTCCGGCCACGCGCTGGAGGCGATTCTGTCCCCGGTCGAGCCGATCGACGTGGCGACCATCGAGCTCCCGACGGCCCGGCCCGGCGTCGACCGTCCCGGGTACACCACGGACATCGACTGACCCGAAAAGGGCCCATCCCTGTAGGGGGTGGAGTCGTGGTGGTCGATGACCAAGGAGGTCGTCTTTCGGTCCCGAGAGACAGGCTGGGTGCCTGACCGAGGGACCGGAGGGCGAGATCCGCCGGTCAGCGGCCGCCACGGACCGCGCCCTACCGGGATAGGTCCTGAGGGCTTCTCGCCTGCCGCCGCGCGCGGCTGCGTCTTCCGGTGCCGCGGACGTGGACGTTGCAACCGGAACGACGATCCGCGGCGGTTCTCCTGCCGGCCTCACCGGTCACCGCGGGCTGAGGAACCGCGCTGCTCGTCAGGCGGGCCGGGGGCCGTCGAGGCGGTCCAGGGCGCGGACGACCGCCTGGGTGAGCATCTCGCTGCGATCGCTCTGGCGGCGCAGCTCGTCGTTCTGCCGCCGCAGTTCCTCGGTCTGGAGGTCGCTCGTGTGACGAAGGGCCAGCAGTTCCTCGCGGTGGAGGGCGGACTCTCTGCGGAAGTCCTCGCGCTGGATGGCGATCCCGTCTGTCCGTCGGGCGATCCCGTCCGTCTGTCGAGCGATCCCGTCTGTCTGTCGAGCGATCCCGTCTGTCTGTCGGGCGATCTCGTCCGTCTGTCGGGCGAGGGTGGTGGTGAAGGTCTCCAGCCGGTGGTCGGCGCGCTCGAGGAAGGTGCGGAGCTCCGGGTCCATGAGCCCATGGTGGCAGCGCGGAGTCGACGAGACAAGCGCGCGTCGTGCCGAGATCGTGCGCTGTCGCGTCGGGTGCGAGTGGTCGCCGGGCGGCCTTCCCGGGCGCGCGCGTTCGCCGCCGGGGCGGGACGAGACCCGTGGCTCAGCGGCCCGCGGCGGGCGGGATCTCGAGCGCCGGGACGTCGTCCGCGCCCGAGGTGCCGGGTGGGTCGACGCCGAGCGTCTTGGCCGTCAGGCGGGCGAGCGCCCGCAGGTCGGCCGCGACGTCGAGGGTGCTGCCCGGCTTCGCGTCGGCCCGCAGGACGACGGTCGGGGTCGGCGTGGCCGGGTCGGTCGGCGCGGCGGGCGTCGTCGCCGGGGCCGGCGTCGAGGTGCCGGGGACGGCCGCGGCGGGGCACGGGTCGGCCGAGCCGACCGCGGTCACGACGATCAGGCCGCTGTCCTGGAACTCCGTGCTCTCCGTGATCGCGGTGAGCGTGTCGGCGACCTGGTCGGGCAGCGCGACGGCGGTGCGATCGGGCGGCGCGCAGCCGCCGAGCGTCGCGTACGAGAACGAGGGGAGCGTGTCGCCGCTGGAGACGTCGTTGCCGAGCGTCTCGAGGCTCGAGGTGCCCTTCGCGCACGCGTCGTCGGTGCGCAGCGCGGCGATCCGGCCGAACGGCGTACGGGTCGCGGTCAGCGCGGCGCCCGCGTCGCCGGGCGCCGGGTCCGTGCAGGCGCCCGGGAGCGGGTCGCCGGTGCCGGGCTGCGCGTCCACGTACGTGCGCCAGGTCTGCCCGGCGGTCGTCAGCTCCTCGGGGAGCGACGGCGGGACGGCGGCGGCGGGGTCGGGAGCCGGCGAACCGGCCGCGAGGGGCAGGGTCCCCGTCAGCAGCGTCGACGCGTTGGCGATCGTGTCTGCGGCGACGGGCCGGACGCCGGTCAGCCGGACGCCCTGGTCGGCGATCCGGTCGACGGCCTCCTTGGCCGCCGGGCCGTCGAGCGCGAGAAGCCAGACGTGCGGCGGGATCGTCGGATCGTCCGGCGTCGTGCTGTCGTCTGTGGTGTCGGTGCCCGTGTCGCCGGAGTCGCCGGAGTCCGCCGTGTCCGTCGTGGCGGCCGCATCGGCGGTCGCGTCGTCCGTCGTGGCCGCGGCGTCGTCCGTGGCCGGCGCCTCGTCGGTGGTGGCGGCGTCGTCCTGGGTCGTCGTGGGCGGTGCGGCGGCGGTCGTCGCGGCGGGCGGGGCCGGGACGGCGGCGACGGCGGGCTGCGTGATGACCGCGGCTCGGGCCCCGGAACCGGCGCCGGGGACGAGCGAGCCGGCGAAGCCCGCGACGAGGATCGCCGCGGCGGCCGCCGCGAAGGGGACGGCACGGCCGTGCGGTGCGGGGGCCGGCGCCGCTGGTTCGCCCGCGCGGGCACGCAGGATCTCGAGCGGCTCGAGCCGGCGCTGCCCGACGAGCTCGCCGCACGACAGGCAGTAGCGCTGCGAGGACGACGTCGGGGTCCCGCAGGAGCGGCAGGGGCCGGCGGGCTCGTCGGGGACGACGTCGTCGTCCGAGCGCTCGTCGGCCATCGAGACGGACGATCGCAGTCCGTCAACAGCGAGTTGTGAACGAGCGGGGACCACGGACGAGCGTTCGTGTGCCGCGGAAAGACGTTCGTCCGATGTTGACGTCGTCCGGCGGGGGTGCCCGTGTCGTTTACGTGATCGCCACGGGATGTTCACAGTGCGAGCGTGGCGAGGTCCCATGATCTCGGTCGGTGCGCCCCGCCCCCGGCTGGTGGAGGGCGCCGTCCTCCCGTCGCTTCGACCTCTACTCCAGGAGACCCCAGTCCATGCGCCTTTCCGCCCCCGTCACCCGTCTGGCCACCGCCACGGCCCTGACCGCCGCCTTCGCGATCCCCGCCGTCGCCGCCGCGCCCTCCGTGGCCGCGACGAAGAAGACCACCATCACGATGAGCGGCTCGACCTCGATGTACCCGCTGGTCAACGCCCTCCAGGCCAAGTACCACTCGCTGAACTCCAAGGTCAGCTTCCGCGTCGCCCAGGGTGGCTCCGACAAGGGCATCACCGACGCCGCGAAGGGCCGTGTGACGATCGGCAACTCCTCCCGCGACCCGCGCAAGGGCGTGGACCCGAAGGGCCTGAACTTCGTCCGCGTCGCCCGCGACGCGGTCTGCCTGATCACCAACCCGGCCAACAAGCTCGCCAATGGGCTGACGCAGCAGCAGGTCGCGGACATCTTCTCCGGCAAGATCCGCTCCTGGTCCGACATCCCGGGGGCGCAGCAGACCGGCACGATCAGCCTCCAGGCGCGCAACGAGGCCTCGGGTACGCTCGACGCGTTCCAGAACCTGTTCATGGGCGGCGCGGCGCTGTCGTCGACCGCGGCGCGCCTCGGCTCCAACGGCCTGATCCAGGCCGCCGTCAAGCGCGACCCGGGCGCGATCGGGTTCGTGTCGATCGAGTTCACGAGCGGCGTCAACTCGGCGACGTACCAGGGCGTCAGCTGCACGACCGACAACGCGAAGTCCGGCGCCTACAAGGGCACCCGCTCGTTCTGGATGGTCGTCAAGGAGGGCACGAAGGGGGAGCCCGCGCGCTTCATCAACTGGGTCCGCACCAGCAGCGCGGCCCGCAAGATCCTCGTCGCGGAGAAGGCCATCCCGCTCAAGTAGTCCCGGCACCCCGCCCGAGACCGAGTCCCGAATCACCGACAGGAACACCGCGTGCTGCGCAACCTCCGCAAGCCGCTCACCGACCGAGGCGCCGAGCGCATACTCGGCGCCTCGGCGGTGATGGTCGTCCTGGTCATCATCGCGATGATCGTGTTCATCGCGATAGCGGCCTGGCCCTCGTTCCAGCACAACGGCCTGCGCTGGTTCGGATCCGGGCCAGACGTGGACGCCGAGCTCGGCGCCATGATCGACCAAGGAGCCAACCCGAAGCCGTCCGCGTACGAGTTCCGGGCGTGGCCCCTCCTCTACGCGACCGCTCTGACCACGGTCCTCGCCGTTGGGATCGGCGTCGTGGTCTCGGTCCTCGCTTCCATCTTCATCGTCGAGCTCGCCCCTCCGAAGGTCCGGGCGGTCGTCGTCCCGGTCGTCCGGCTGCTCGCCGCCGTGCCGTCCGTCGTCTACGGGCTGATCGGCATCCTCGTCCTCGTCCCGTTCGTCAACGACCACCTGATCGACGAGGGCCAGCGCGAGTCGGTCGCGTACGTCATCACGCTCAGCGGACCGGGGCTGCTGGTCTCCGTCGTCCTGCTGACGCTGATGATCACCCCGATCATGATCTCGCTGGTCGTCGACGCCCTCAGCGCCGTGCCCCGCGGCTGGCGCGAGGGCGCTCTCGCGCTCGGCGTGACCCGGTGGCGCGCCGTGATGTCGGTGTCCGTCCGCGCCATCCGACCCGCGATCGTCGCAGCGGCGGTGCTCGCCAGCGCACGGGCGTTGGGCGAGGCGATCATGCTCTCCATGGTCTCCGGCTCGAAGGGCTTCGCCCCCCAGCCGTGGGACGGCGTGATCTTCCTGTTCGAGCCCCTGCGACCGCTGGCGGCCACGATCGCCGAGCAGTCCGAGGGCATCGCCGCTCCGGCGCTGAAGTCGACCATCTACGCGATGGCGCTCGTGCTGTTGGTCTCGTCGCTCTTCCTGTCGATCGGGGGCTCGCTGATCAAGCGCCGCCTCCGCCTGGGGACGGCGCGATGAGCGTTCCGTCGCCTGTGGGGGCACCACGCTCCCGCTGGAGTCGGTTGCGCGGAGAGCTGCGGCTCTGGCGCCCACTGGACCTGGTCGGCGTCGCCTCGGCCTGGCTGGTCGGTGCGCTGCTCGTGCTGGTCGCGGCATCCCTCCTGATCTACATGGGCTACAAGGGGCTGCAGTACGTCAACCTCGACCTGCTCGTCTCGCGGCCGCAGCCCGGATCCGACCAGTCGCAGACCGGAGGCATCCTCGACCCCATCATCGGCACGCTGCTGATCATCGTCATCGCGACCGCGATCGCGCTGCCGCTGGCGGTCGGCGCGGCGCTGTGGATCGTCGAATACGGGCGGCCGCGGTGGCTGGCCCGGGTCGTCGAGTCGGGCATCGAGGTCATCGCCGGCGCGCCGTCGATCGCGATCGCGATCTTCGGCCTGGCGATCTTCCAGCTGCCGCTGTTCTCCTGGGCGTCCTTCTCGGCGGACGGCGGTGGCGTCTTCGGGCGCAGCTTCATCGCCGCAGGGGTGGTCATGTCGCTGATCGCGGTGCCGTCGATCTTCGCCACGACGCGCGAGGCGCTGCTCTCGGTGCCCCGCCACGTGCGCGAAGCGAGCTTCGGCCTGGGCAAGACCCGCTGGGCGACGATCCGACGCGTGCTGCTCCCGACCGTGCGACCGGACATCGCCACCGGTACGGCGTTGGGAATGGGTCGCATCGCGGGGGATACGGCGATCATCGTCCTGCTGCTCGGCGCGACGCTCCAACTGCAGGCCGGCAGCGACATCCCCGGGATCGGCACCCTCCAGGGCACCGGGTCGACGCTGACGAGCTACGTCTACAACAACTCCCCGACCGGTGAGGGCAACGCTCCGGAGAAGGCCTACGCCGCGGCGTTCGTCCTCATGCTCCTGATCATCGGCCTCAACCTGCTGGTGGCCATCATCGGCCGTCGCCGCGCCGGAAACGACCTCCCGAGATGACCATGGCCGAGTTTCCGCCCCCCGTTCGCCGGATCAGCTCCGAGCAGACGCCGAACGTCGTCGATCCCACGAACCGGAACGGCATCCCCGAGCCCATCGCACGAGCGATGGCGCCCGCGTACGGACCCGAGCGGCTACGGATCGACGATGTGTCGATCCAGTACGCCGGCGCGGCCCGCCCGGCCGTCAACGGCGTCACGCTGCCCGTCCGCCAGGGCGAGGTGCTCGCGCTGATCGGACCGTCGGGTTGCGGCAAGACGACGCTCCTGCGCTCGCTCAACCGCCTGGTCGAGCTGACGCCGGGCGCGCGTCGCGATGGCCGGATCCTGCTGGACGGGGACGACGTCGACGCGATCGAGATCACGCGGCTGCGACGTCGGGTCTCGATGATCTTCCAGCAGCCCAACCCCTTTCCCATGTCGATCTTCGACAACGTGGCCTACGCGATCCGCGAGCAGGCGATGCGACGGCCCGGCAGGTCCGTCCTGATGCCGCGAGTCGAGAAGGCCCTCCGTCGCGCCGGTCTGTGGGACGAGGTCGCCGACGACCTCGGGCGTCCCGCTTTGCGGCTCTCGGGCGGCCAGCAGCAGCGGCTCTGCATCGCTCGCGCGCTCGCGGTCGAGCCCGACGTGTTGCTCATGGACGAGCCGTGTTCGGCGCTGGACCCGATCTCCACCGGCGTCGTCGAGGATCTGATCCACGAGCTCCGCGCGAACCTGGCGATCGTCATCGTCACGCACAACCTCGCACAGGCGCGGCGGGTCGGCGATCACGTGGCGTTCATGTACCTGGGCGATCTCGTCGAGTACGCGCCGACCGAGGAGCTCTTCACCAATCCGCGTGCGGACCGGACGCGCGACTACGTCCAGGGAGCCTTCGGGTGAGGCGCCCACGCCACGACGCGGAGGTGTGGGAGGGCCTGCCGTGGGGCATCCGCGGCGCTGCCGCGATGCTCCCCGTGGTCGCGACGGTCGCAGGTGCGTTGGTGCTGGCCGGGTGCTCGACGACGCAGGAGAAGAGCGCGGCGCTCCAGCGCGTGGCGCTCAAGGCGAACAGGCCCGGTCGCGTCGCGCTGGGTCGCCCCGACGGTGACGTCCGCCTCGTCCGTCGCAGCGAGCTGCGGACGACGAGCGGCACCGCGGTCGTCGTCTCGCTCGAGAATCGCGGTCCGCGTGCGCTCGTGCGGGTTCCCGTCGCGCTGCGGCTGGAGTCGGGCGGCAAGGAGACGTACTTCAACGATGGCGATGGTGGCGACGAGCTGCTGCTCCGGGTTCCCGTGCTGCCGCCGCGCAGTCGGGTGGACTGGGTCAACTCGAACGTGCCGGCCGCCACGAAGGGCGCCGCGCTCGAGGTCATCCTCGGCGCGCCGATCCGCCGCTCGCGTCGCCCCGCGAAGGCGCTGCGCATCACCGGCCTGAAGCGCAGCGCGGAAGACTCTGGAACCGCCGGAACTGCGATCACCGGAGTCGTGCACAACGACGTCCCGCGGACGCAGACCGAAGTGCCCGTCTATGTGACCGTCAAGGACGGTGCCCGCGTGGTGGCCGCGGGTTCCAGCCGGATCGCCACGATCGCCCCGCGATCGAGCGCCACCTTCGAAGCCGTGATGGTCGGCGACGGGCGACGCGGCCGCCTGGCCGCGACGGCCCTGCCCACCAAGCTGCAGAAGACCAAGAGGACCTCCCGATGAGTACCAGTCCGTATCTGCCCGCTGACGATCCGCGTGCCGCGACCTGCGCGTCCTGCGGGGCGCCGATGGCGTCCGATCAGCGCTACTGCCTCTCGTGCGGCGCCCGCCGCGAGCACGCGCGGCTCCCGTTTCAGGACGCGATCGTCCCGGTGTCCCTTCCCGGCGGTCCGCAGGCCGGTGCGTTCCCGCCGGCCCTGTGGTCGGCACCCCAGGGCTCGGGGCCCGCGACGGCCACGCTGCTCGCGGCGCTGGCCTGCGTGCTGCTCGCGTTCGGGGTCGGCGTCTTGGTCGGCGACAAGGGCGGCGGGGGAGGGGCGCAGCAACCCATCGTGCTCGGCGGTGCGCCGGCGGCCTCCGCCGCGGCACCGACGCCGACCACCACCGAAACGACGGCCGCGACCGACACGACGACCGACGACGCGTCGGCGTCCGCGGCTGGCAAGTCCGACGCGGTGACGAAGATCGACAAGAGCAAGCTCGACGCCACGCAGAAGAAGGAGGCGGCGGAGATCGAGAAGACCCCCGCCACCACTCCGAAGGCGGCGGCGATTCCGGACACGACGGAGAAGAACCTCAACAGCAAGGATCCGGACAAGGCCCGCGAGGCCTCCCAGTCCTTGCCCGACTCCGTCTCCACGGGGCCCTGAGCCCGATGTCGAGTGCTTCTCGAATCCCCTGGCGGCGCAAGTCCGAGCCCCTTCCGGCGCCGGGGATGAGCCCGCAGCGCGCGGCGCTCGAGGACGAACGTCGCCGCCTCGCCGACCAGGTGGCCGAGAGCACCTGGGACCTCGGCGGTCTCGTCTACGAGATGGCGGTCCGCGACCACTTCCGCGTCGACGTCCTCGTGGAGCGTGCCGCCGCGCTGCAGCGGCTCGACGCCCGACTGAGCGAGGTCGAGCGCCTGGCCGCCGACCACGCCGGCATCGCCGGCAGCTGCCGCTTCTGCGGCGCACCCCACGGCCGCTCGGCCGAGTTCTGCTGGAGCTGCGGCGAGCGGATCATCGTCCGCCAGGTGCACGCCACGATCGAGGCGGTGCCGCACGAGCGGCCGGCGGACGCCCAGGAGACCCGCGAGTACGACGTCCAGGACGACCGCGAGTACGAGGACCCCGAGGACCCCGAGGACGACGCTCAGGCGGAGCGCCGCAGCAGGTAGGTGTCGAACATCCAGCCCTTGCGCGCCTTCGCGTCGGCGCGCAGGGCGGCGATCTCCCCCGCCACGTCGGCGAGCGGCCCGCTGCGCAGGAGCTCGTCCTCGGTGCCGAGGTACGCGCCCCAGTAGATGTCGATCCCGGCGGGGTCGATCGACGCGAACGTCGCGTGGGCGTCGAGCATCACCACGACGTCGTCGACGTCCGCCGGCATGCCGTCGGCGAGCAGGCGCGCGGGGGTGATCTGCACGGCGCGGCCGACGCGGTTGAGGGGGATCCGGTGCCGCGCGGTCAGGACGGCGACGGCGCTGACGCCCGGGACCACGTCCACCGCGAGCTCGCGCGCGGACGCCGCCGCGACGTCCTGGACGATCGCCAGCGTCGACTCGTAGAGCGACGGGTCGCCCCAGACGAGGAACGCGCCGGTCTCGTCGTCGCCCAGCGCGTCGTCGATCGCCGCCGACCACGTCGCGGTGCGCGCCGCCCGCCACTGCGCGACGGCCTTGCGGTGGTCCCCGTCGACCTCGCGCTCCCGCGGCGGATCGGGCAGCTCGACCGTGCGGTACGGGCCGGCGGTGCGGTGGCGCTCGACGACGGTGCGGCGCAGGGCGAGCGGCTCGTCGACACCGGGCTTGACGACCGCGAACAGCACGTCGAAGGCGTCCAGCGCGCGCACCGCCTGGACGGTGACGTGGTCGGGGTCGCCGACGCCGATGCCGATGATGAGGAGCTGGGGCACGGGGCGGGATCGTAGCCCCGGCGGGCCACGGACCCCGGGCCGCCGTGGCCGGGTCGCCCCTCAGCCCTCCCGGGCCCCGCGACCCAGGACGAGACCCACCGCGGCCGCGCGGTTCGGTGCGCCGAGCTTCCGGAGGATCCGGCTGACGTGCGTCTTCGCGGTGGCGCGCGTGATGTAGAGGTCGTGGCTGATCTCCCGGTTGCCCAGTCCGCGAACGACGCAGTCGAGGACCTCGAGCTCGCGGGGGGTGAGGATGTCGGCCAGCGCGGTCTCGTCGCGGAGGGTGGTCGCGGGCAGCCCGGTGCCGGCGCGCGAGTCCGACGCGCGGGAGAGCTCGACGGCCTCGTCGTCGCCCGGCATCGCGTCGACCGTGGCCTGGAGCGCCGATCCGCGCGCTCGCTGGGCCCGCAACCGCTCCGAGACCTCGCGGCGCTCGAGGATCCAGCCGACCGTCTCGGCGAAGACCACCAGGACGTCCTGGTCGACGGCGTCGACGGGCCGCCGGTCGGCGTGGTCGGCATGGAGCAGTCCGAGGGCCCGGCCCGCGGGCGCGATCGGCACGACGACCAGCGAGGACGAGCCGGGGAGGACGCCCCGGGCGGGCTCGGTGCCGGGAACGGCCTGGACGATCTCGGGCCGGCCGGAGCGCACGACCCGGGCCTCGACCGGCGACCCCGCGAAGGGGAGCGCCCTGCCGCCGTCGGCCCCGCGGTGCACGGGGTCGGAGGCGGGGTCCAGGCCCCCGGTCGTGCACAGGCGCCACGGCCACCAGTGGTCCGCGTCGAGGCGGCTGAGGAGGACGCGCTCGAATCCGCACGCGCGCGACGCCTCGCGGCAGATCGCGTCCTCGAGCTCCGCGGACCCGCCGAGTCGCAGGAGGCGGCGCAGGCCTTCGTCGACCTGCCGACGGAGGTCGACGTGCGCGCCGGCCGACGCCTCGTGGTCCGCGGCCGCGAGGTCCGCCGCGCGCACGGCGATCCCGACGAGCGCGCGGCGCTCCTGCTCGTCGACGACGCCGGCCAGTCCGTCGGCCACCCGGCGGGTGAGGGCGGCCAGGGCGTCGGACCGGTGCGGCGGCACGCGGGGGTGCGCGGCGTCGCCGGGTCCGAGGATCCGGTCCACCGCGGCGTGCATGGCGCCGGCCGACGTCGCGGCCGCGGGCCGCGATGCACTCATCGGTCTCGGGCGACCGGCCCGCGCGGGCCCGCCGGTCGGCGCAGGTACTCCGCGACGGCGCCGGACCTCGACGACGTCCCGAGCTTGCGGTTGATGCGCTTGAGGTGCGAGCGGACGGTCTCCTCCGCGACGACGAGCCGCGCGGCGATCTGGGCGTTGCCGAGTCCCTGCGCGAGCCCGTCGAGGATCTCCCGCTCACGGCCCGTCAGGGGCACGGCTCCCGCCGCGGCGCCCTCGACCGCGACGGGGTGCGGGACGACGCCGGGGCGGGCCCGGGCCATCGGGACGTCGGCCGCGGCGAGCTCGTCGATCGCGGTGATGGCGTCCTGGAACGCCCGTCGCAGGCGGCCGTGCTGCTCGCGGAGCCGCTCCGCCAGGACCGCGCGTTCGAAGAGCACGGAGAACCGGTCGGCGAAGTCGCGGAGCAGATCGCGGTCCGTCGCGTCGCACGGCGCCGTCGTCCCGTAGCGGTCGGCGTGGAAGAAGCCGATGACCCGCTGCGACGCGACGACGGGAGCGGCCACGTACGACGTCGTCCGCGACATCGCGACGATGTCGGCGAAGACCCGGTCGTCGTGGGCCGGGTCGTCGACGAGGGCCGGCATCCGCCGCCGGGCCATCTCGGTCTCCAGGCGGAGCCGCTCCAGTGGCAGGCGGACCTCCTGGATGAAGTCCCGGAAGCCGGTCTCCTCGGGGTCGGCGCCGTCGCGGGCGGCCATGACCTTCGGGTCCCACACGCCGTCGTGGACCTGCGAGAGCATCGCGCGGCTGAACCGCCCGGTGGCGACCAGGGCCCGGGGTGACGCCTCCACGAGCTGCGCCGGCGTCTCGAGGCGGCGGAGACCCGCCAGCTCCCGGTGGACCCGCAGGAGCGCATCGGCGCCGTCGGAGCGCCGCTGCCCGTCGTGGGTGCAGATGGCCCGGTCGAGGCCGACGAGCCGCGCGAGGTCCTCGGCCGCGCCCGCCGACGGTCGCTCCAGGCGGCGGCGCACGGCGTCGCGTTGCCGCACGAGCTCCGACCGGGACGGGACGAGCGGGGGCGGCGGGGCGGGGGAGGGGGCTCCGGGGACGCTCACGTCCCGACGCTAGTCCCCCGTCGCCCCCGGGGCGTCGTCCCGATGGGGTATCGGGTTCCCCCACGCGGCCGACGTCGGCACCCGACATCGCCTGGGAGGTTCGTCGCATGAGCTCCGATCCGAACGCCCCGGTCCCCTACGACTACGTCGTCGTCGGTGCAGGATCGGCGGGCTGCGTCCTCGCGGCCCGCCTGAGCGAGGATCCCGGTGTCCGGGTCGCGCTCGTCGAGGCCGGCGGACCCGACGACGCGCAGGAGCTGCACGTCCCCGTGGCGTTCGGGTCGCTGTTCAAGTCCGGCTACGACTGGGACTTCAGCTCCGAGGCCGAGCCGGGACTCGACGGGCGCCACGTCTACCTGCCCCGGGGCCTGGTCGTCGGGGGTTCGAGCAGCACGAACGCCATGATCTACATCCGCGGCAACGCGGCGGACTACGACGGCTGGGCGGCCGACGGGGCCGACGGCTGGTCCGCCGACGACGTCCTCCCGTACTTCCGCCGCTCCGAGGCCAACGAGCGCGGCGCCGACGACCACCACGGGGCCGACGGTCCGCTCGCGGTGTCCGACAGCCGCTCGAACCACCCGGTGACGGAGGCGTTCGTGCGGGCGGCGGAGGCGGCCGGCCATCCGCGCAACCCCGACTTCAACGGTCCGCGACAGGACGGCTTCGGCGCGCTCCAGGTGACGCAGCGGGCCGGTCTGCGCTGCAGCGCGGCCGCGGCGTTCCTGCACCCGGTGCTCCACCGGGAGAACCTCGAGCTGATCAGCCGGACGCGCGTCCTGCGGATCCTGCTCGAGGGCGACCGCGCGGTCGGCGTCGCCGTCGAGCGCCACGGCGAGCGGCTCGAGCTGCGGGCCGAGCGCGAGGTCGTGCTCTCGGCGGGGGCCTACGGCTCGCCGACCCTGCTGATGCAGTCGGGCATCGGGCCGGCCGAGCACCTCACCGGCCTCGGGATTCCCGTGCGGGCCGACCTGCCCGTCGGCGACGAGCTCCAGGATCACGTCTGCGCGCTCCTGAACTTCGGCTCCCGGATCCCGACGCTGGAGACGGCGTTCAGCCCCGAGGCCCTGTCGCAGCTGGAGCGCGAGGGACGCGGCCCCCTGACGTCGAACGTCGCGGAGGGCGCGGGCTTCGTGCGCTCGCGTCCGGGACTCCCGGCGCCCGACCTCCAGTTCCACGTCGCGGCCGTCGGCTTCTCCGACGAGGGCCTCACGCCACCGACGGGGCCGGCCTTCGCGTTCGGACCGTGCGTCGTGAAGCCGACGAGCCGCGGGAGCGTCCGGCTGCGCAGCGCCGACCCGTACGCGAAGCCGCGGATCGTCAACAACCACCTGACGACGGACGAGGACCGCGCCGCGATGGTGGCCGGCCTGCGCATCGCGCTCGAGATCGCGCGCCAGGAGCCGCTCGCCGAGATCTCGACCGGCTGCATCGTCGGCCCCGACCGGGACGACGACGAGGGCCTCATCGCCTTCGCCCGGCGCACCGGCTGGGGCCTCTACCACCCGACGTCGACCTGCGGGATCGGCCGGGTCGTCGACCCGCGGCTGCGCGTCCGGGGCATCGACGGGCT
Organism: Patulibacter sp. NPDC049589; assembly: GCF_040675535.1. Classification (NCBI taxonomy): domain Bacteria; kingdom Bacillati; phylum Actinomycetota; class Thermoleophilia; order Solirubrobacterales; family Patulibacteraceae; genus Patulibacter; species Patulibacter sp. NPDC049589. Next base: position 50,470 of record NZ_JBFAPC010000001.1, read on the forward strand.
CCGCGTCGTCGACGCGTCGGTGATGCCGACCGTGACGCGCGGCAACACGAACGCCCCGACGCTGATGATCGCCGAGCGCGCCGCGGACCTGATCCGCGAGGACGCGTTGTCGATCAGCGGCGTCGCCACCGCCTGAGTCCGCCGGCCACGCAGCGCGGACCGCGCCCCCCCACCCCTCCGAGCCCCACAACCCGAGGACCACCACCATGAGCACCGCGACCCCCGATACGGACATCGACCTGAGCTCCCTCGAGTTCTGGGCACGTCCCTACGAGGAGCGGGAGCGCTCGTTCCGCTGGCTGCGCGAGAACCGCCCCGTGTCGTGGCAGCGGGCCCCCGACCCGCTCGCGCCCGGCCTCGAGAACTCCAAGGGCTACTGGGCGATCGCGCGCTACGAGCACATCCGCGAGATCTCCCGGAACCCCGAGGCGTTCTCCTCGGCCGACGGCGTCTTCCTCGACGACTTCCCGCAGCTCGAGACGATTCTCTCGTTCATCGTGATGGACGACCCGCGTCACAAGGCGCTGCGCGACATCACCCAGTCGGCGTTCAACCCCCGCAACATCCGGCGGATGGAGGAGCAGATCGCCACCGTGGCCCGCCGCATCGTCGACGGCGTCGCGCCGCTCGGCCAGGGCGACCTCTGCGAGCTGGTCTTCAAGCAGCTCCCGGGCTACGTGTTCGCCGAGGTGTTCGTGGGCATCCAGGAGGAGCACCGCCGTGATGTCCTGATCGAGGCCGCCGAGCAGCTCGGGGCCTGGGCCGATCCTTCCTACGCCCACATCGGGCCCCCGCTGGTCGTCTTCCAGGATGCGGCCCAGCGGATCATGGCGATCGCGTTCGAGGAGGCCGAGCGCTGCCGTCGCGAGCCCGACGACAACCTGATGACCTGGATCGTGCAGGCGCAGCACGACGGTCAGGGACTGACCGAGCCGGAGCTCGGCGCGTTCTTCACGCTGCTCGTCGGGGCGGCGAACGACACCTCGCGCCACGCGATGGCCCACGCGATCATCAACCTCCAGAAGCACCCGGACCAGAAGGCCGTGCTGCTCGAGGACCTCGAGGGTCGGCTCGACGTCGCCGTCGAGGAGCTGATGCGCTGGTCGCCGCCGCTGATGCACTTCCGCCGCACGGCCACGCAGGACTACGACCTGGACGGCACGATCATCAAGGCGGGTGACAAGGTCGTCCTCTGGTACTGCTCGGGCAACCGCGACCCCGACGCGTTCCCCGACCCGGACCGCTTCGACCTCCGGCGGCAGCCGAATCGTCACCTGAGCTTCGGCAACGGCGCGCACTACTGCATGGGCTCGGCGCTCGGTCGGCAGATGGTCAAGAGCATCCTCCGGGAGTTCACCGCGCGGATGCCGGACCTCGAGGTCGGGGAGCCGCAGATGCTGCTCTCGAACTTCATGAACGGGGTGCTGGCGCTCGAGGGTCGCTGGACCCCGACCGGCGGACGCGCGTGACCGGCGCCGTCCGGGGGGACTGACCATCGGCCGATCCACCGACGGACGGGGGCCCCGGGACGGATCGACTCAGCGCCCCTCGCGTCGCCGCCGGCGCAGCTCCGCCGGGTCGTCGCCGAACAGCAGGTCGTCCGGGGGCGGCGCGGCGCGCACGCCGCGGAACCCGCCCTGCTGCGGGGCGCCGAGCAGCGACGTGCGCAGCCGGTCGCGCTCCGCGGCCTGGGCGACGCCCTCGCGGCGATCGACGTCGCCGCTCATCCACAGCCGGTGGATGACGCCCATCAGCGGGATCAGAACGATCGCGATGCCGTACATCCCCACCGGTGTCATCGCGTAGCCGAGCGGGCTGAACGTGTCGGTCATGAGCTTCGTCCAGAAGATCGTGCCGACCACGAACACGACGACCGCCCCGACGGCCAGCGCGACGGCGACGAACCGCGCGCCGACGTCGGTCGCGACGTTGCGGGGGATCGCTCGTGGGTGCTGCGCCTCGTGGTCCATGGTCGTCGTCCGTGTCGGTCGTCACAGGCCCGGTACCCGGAACGTAGCACCGATCTCCACGGCGCCGGACGGCGTACGCGTACGGACGTTCGTCTGATCGGCCCGCGCCCGTGGTTGCCGGGACGGGGGCGGGGTAGCGACGCCCCACACGCGGCAGCACCCCGACGCGTCCCGCCACGCGGGCGGTCGGGTTCCGCCCGCGACCACCTCAACGAAGGGACGCTCCATGATCGGAGCCATCATCCTCGGCCTCGTGGCCGGATTCGTCGGCAAGGCGCTCGTCCCGGGCGAGGACCCCGGCGGCATCGTGATCACGACGGTCATCGGCCTGGTCGGCGCGCTCGTCGGCTACTTCATCTTCACCCGCGGGCTGGGCATCGGCGACCACGACGCGTTCGACCTGGGCGGCCTGCTCAGCGCGATCATCGGCGTCGTGATCGTCCTCACCGCCTACCGCGTGGTCGCGGGCCGCACGACGTGAGCACCGGCGGGCGGGGCCACCCGTCCGCCGCCCCGCTCCCCGAGCCCCTGGCCGCAGCTCCGCGACCGGACGCGCCCGTCCGCACCACCGTCGTGGCCGCCGACCACGGCGCGACGGACGGGGCGGCGCCGGACCGCTAGCGTCCCGCGGCGATGAGCCCCGACGGCCCGGTCGCCGACGCCAACGCGTCCCGCAACACCCGCCGGGAGCGCGGCCGCCGCGCCCGCTGGGCGCCGGCCCGCGCCGCGCTCGCCGCGCTGCTGCAGGACCACCTCGTCCCGGGCGCGCGCGTCGCGGTCGTCGGCGCCGGCAACGGGGACGACCTGCCGCTCGGCGCGATCGCCGCGCGGGCGTCGTCCGTGACGCTGCTGGACATCGACCCCGACGCGGCGCTGCGGGCCCGGGGCCGGGTGCGCCGCGGGCTGCGCCGCCGCGTGCGGACGCTCCGCCACGACGTCACCGGCGGGGCCGCGGACCACGTCGTCCGGGGGGCCGTCGCGGCGGGCGGCGATCCCGTCGGGCCGCCGGCGCCCGGCGGCGCCCCGGGCTCGGCGGCCCCGCTGCCGGGCGGCCCGTACGACCTGGTGATCGGCGACCTCCTCTACAGCCAGCTGCTCTACCCGGCGCTCCTGGACGCGGGCGTCCCCGCCGACCGGCGGCGGGCGGCCATCGGCGGACACGGCGCGGCGCTCACCGCCGCCGTCGTCGCGCGGCTCCACGCGTCCGCGCCGGTCGTCGTCCACCTCCAGGACCTCGCGTGCTGGGGCAACGGCTACGAGCAGCCCGTCGACCTGGAGGACGTCCTGGAGGCGGCGGAGACCGACCTGCCGGCCGCGCTGGCGCTCGCGGCGCGCACGAAGGGGCCGCGCGAGTCCGATCCCCGCCGCGCCGTCGAGGCGCTCGGGATCCCCGTCCTGGCCACCGCGCTGTGGCGGTGGCCGTTCGTGGAGGGCGTCGACTACCTCGTCGTCGCGACCGTGGCGGGGGAGCCCGCCGGGGCGTAGGCGCGGGCGGGACGCCGGCGCGCGGCCGGCCGGGGCCGACGCGGTGCGGTCGCCCCGCCGGACCCGCCGCTCAGCGCGGCGCCTCGTAGAGCGCGTCGATCTCCGGGGCGTAGCGGTCGTGGATCACGCGGCGCTTGAGCTTCATCGTCGGCGTCAGCTCGTCGCCGCCGGGCGCCCACTTCTCGGGCACGATCTGGAAGCGCTTGATCTGCTCGACGCGCGAGAGCTTGCGGTTGCCGCGTGCCACGGCGGCGTCGACCGCGGCGACGACGGCCTCGTGCGTCGTCAGCTCGGCGAGGTCGTCGGCGACGAGGCCCTCCTGCTCGGCGAAGCCCTGCAGCGCCTCGCGGTCCAGCGCGATCAGCGCGACGTTGTACGGCCGCCGGTCCCCGATCGCGGCGATCTGCCCGATCAGCGCGCTCTCGGGCTTGATCGCCATCTCGATGCCGGCCGGGGACATGTTCTTCCCCGCCGCGTTGACGATCAGCTCCTTCTTGCGGTCGACGATCGTCAGGTAGCCGTCGGCGTCCCGCGTGGCGACGTCGCCGGAGTGCATCCAGCCGTCGGCGTCCAGCGCCTCGGCCGTGCGCTCCGGGTCGCCCCGGTAGCCGACCATCACGTTCTCGCCGCGGACGAGGATCTCGCCGTCGTCCGCCAGGCGGACCTCGACGCCGGGCAGCGGCAGGCCGACCGTCCCGAGCTTGTTGCGCTCCAGGGGGTTGGAGATCGTGAAGACCGTCTCGGACATGCCCCAGAACTCGACGACCTCGAGGCCGACGGCGTGGAAGAGCTGCAGCACCTCCGGCGGCGACGGGGCGGCGGCCACGCCGAACCACTCCAGCTGGTCGAGGCCGAGCTGCGTGCGCAGGCCGGCGAGCACGACCTCGGCCTCGGGGCCGACGCCGGGGTGGAACTGCGGCGGGCAGCCCGCCTGGATCGCCTCGACGGTCTCGCGGCCCTTCCGGACCGCGTCGGCGAGCTCGGGCGACGCCGCGGCGGCCCGCTCGATGCCCAGGGCGAGCTTCTCGAGGATCCGCGGGACCGCGAACAGCCGCGTCGGGCGGGCCTCCGCGAGCGTCGCCGCGAGGACCTTCGGGTCGGGGCAGCAGGTGACCTCGTAGCCGAACGCGAGCGAGCCGTAGTGGCTGATGTAGCGCTCGGCGATGTGCGCCATCGGCAGGTACGAGACGACGCGGCCGCCGAGCGTCGGGGGCGCGAACGTCTCCATCGTGCGGAGGTTGAAGAGCAGGCCCGCGTGGGAGTGCTGGACGCCCTTCGGGACGCCGGTGGTGCCCGAGGTGTAGACGAGGACCGCCACGTCGTCCGCCTGCACGGACGCGGCGGCGGCGTCGAGGTCGAAGTCCGGGTCGCCGGCCTCCTCGAGCGCCTGCAGGCTGGACGTGGCGCCCTCGCCGCCGTCGATCGAGACGACGTGCTGCAGCGTCGGCTCGAGCGTCGCGGCCTCGGCGAGCGTCGCCGTGAACGCCGCCTCGGTGATCGCGATCCGCGCCTCGGAGTTGCGCAGCGGGGCGAGCAGCTGCTCGGCCGGGCTCGTGTTGTAGAGCGAGAACGCGCCCGCGCCCAGGTGCAGCGCGGCGGTGTCGACGAGGTGGAACTCCGGCACGTTGGTCAGCATCAGCGCGACGCTGTCGCCGCGCCCCACGCCCATCGCCTGCAGGCCGGCGGCGATCCGACGGACGCGTTCCCGGTACTGGGACCACGTGATCGAGACGCCGTCCGGTCCGCTGGTGCGCAGCGCGACGTCGTCGGGCCGCTCGGCCACGGTCGTCGCGAACGCCTCGCAGAGCGTCGCGGCACGGAGGGCCTCGGGGAGCGGTCGGCGGGTGCTGATGTCGGTGGAGGCCATGCGGGTTCCCCTGGCGGGCGGGCGGTGGGTGGCGGGCCGGGACGCGCGGGGCGACCGTCGAGCCTCCTCGACGCTAGCCCCGGCTCCCGGCGGGGGCGTCCCTACACGGAGGGACCGGGGCCTCCCGACGGGGGTACGACCCGCAGGCACTCACCTCCGTCCCGGCCCCGGGCCAGGCCGGGTGACCGGCCCCCGCGACGGGTGTCCGGGCGCTCAGGCGCCGGTGCGCTTGAGCTCGAGGTACCGCGAGATCGCCTCGGAGCGGTTGGCCGCGCCGAGCTTGCGGAGGATCCGCTTGACGTGCGACTTGACCGTCCCGGTCGAGATCACCAGGCGCTCGGCGATCGCGCCGTTGGCGGCCCCGGCGACGATCAGCGCGACGACCTCGCGCTCGCGCGGCGTCAGCAGCTCGTCGATCGCCCCGTGGTCCTCCGACGCGCGGGGGAGGAGGTCGTCGTGCTCGACCTCGGAGAGGTCGAACTCCGCGTCGACGAGCCGGTCGGCGGCGTCGAGCTCGGCCTCGAACGCCGTCACGAGGGCCTTGCGCTGGCGCTCGAGGCGCTCGAGCAGGGCGCTGCGCTCGTAGACGTCGCCGAAGGCGCGCGCGAACGTCGCGAGCAGGTCGCGGTCGACGTCGTCGACCGGGCGGTCGGAGGGGTGGTGGTCGCCGCGGAGCAGCCCCAGCACCCCGGAGGACACCTGGATCGGCACGACGACGTAGGACTCGTCGCCCCCGGGAGCGGCGCCGGCCATCGGGTCGGCGCCCGTCCGCGCCGGCCGGGCGTCGACGAGGCGCGGCGTGCCGGACTCGAAGACCATCCACTCGGTCAGGCCGTCCTTCCACGGGGACGTCCCGTCGTCCGAGGCGGGGTGGACGCCCCGGACGCTCCACTCCCCGTGCGAGAAGACGGACAGCGCGACGCGCGAGAGGCCGCACGCCTCGGCGGACTCGGCGCAGACGCGGTCGAGGATCCCGGCCGTCGAGCGGACCCGGCGCAGGCGGCCGATCGCCTGGCTGATCGCGTCGACCGGCCGGCCGCGGCCGGCCATGCGGGTCGCGCGGATGCTGCGCCGACAGTCGTGCAGCTCGACGGTCATCGCCGCGAGCCGCGCGCGCCGGCTCGCGCCGGCCGTCGGCAGCTGCTCCATGACGCCGGCCAGCGCCTGGTCGATCATCGCCAGGCCCGCCTGGAGCCCGTCGGGGGTCACGCGGGAGGGGCGCACGACCACGCCGCAGGTGCGCAGCCGGCCGGCGAGGTCGTTGAGCTGGCGGGCGGTGTCGGCGGCGTTGCGGGCGCGGACCGCCGCGGGTGCGGCGGTGCTCACGCGTGCTGCTCCGTCCGCTGCGAGAGGTGGGCGTAGCGGGCGACCGCCGCGGCGCGCGTGGGGGCGTGGAGCTTGCGCAGGATGTGCTTGACGTGGGACTTGACCGTGCCCTCGGCGATCACGAGCTGCTCCGCGATGCGGGTGTTCGTGGCGCCCTCGGCCATCAGGCCCAGGACCTCGCGCTCGCGGGCGGTCAGGACCGACGCGATCCGCGGCATCGCGGAGGACTCGGACGAGATGCGCGAGCGGGCGTCGGCCTCGGCGGCCTCCGCGGCGGCGAGCACGGCCTCGTCGAGCTCCAGTCGGGAGCGCTCCAGCGTCTCGAGGGTCGACTCGGCCGCGGCGAACGTTCCGCGGGAGCGCTCGAGCTGGTCCTTGAGCCGGGTGCGCAGGACGGACTGCTCGTAGATCAGGCCGAAGCACGACGCGAACGCCGCGATCCGGTCGCGGTCGATGTCGGTGACCGGCTGGTCGCCGTCGCGGCGGTCGGCGTGGAGGAAGCCGATCGCCCGTCCGCGCGAGGTGATGGGCGCGACCACGTACGACGAGGAGTGCGACGCCCGGACGATCGCCTTGAACGTGCGTCCGTCGTCCAGCGGGGCCGTGACGAGGGCCGCCATCCGGCGCCGGACGAGGTCGGTCTCCAGCAGCGTGTGGGAGAGCGGGATGCGGGCGGACTCGACGAACGCCCGGAACTCCTCGGCGTGCTCGTCGCTGTTCTGCTCGATGTGCAGCCGCCGCGGCAGCCACATCGACCCGATGACGGACGAGATCATGCCGCGCCCGAAGGAGCAGCTGCGGCAGAGCTCGACGGGGGCGCGGTCGATCGCGTCGGGCGCGGGCAGGGCACGCAGCGCGTCGACGGCGTCCTGGACGCGCTCGAGCTCGCGGAGCCGCCGGCGCACGGCGTGGGCCTCGCGGTCGGCCTGCAGCGCGTCGACGTCGCTCAGCAGCCGGCAGGCCCGCAGGAGCGCGTCGGCGCCCCACGCGCCGGGGTTCTCGGCGATCCGGGCCTCGAGCTGCTCGCGGGCCAGCGCGAGCGCGACGTCGTCCCCGCCGGGCGCGCCGGCGACCGGATGGGTCGCGGCCCCCGAGGCGCTGAGGGCGGCCCAGATCTCCCGCTGGATCGCGTCGGCGCGGTCGTCCGTCGTCATCGCTCCCATGTGCGATCCCCCTGGAGTGTGCGGCGTCTCACAGGGCACACCATACGCGTCCCCCATCGGGGGAGGGCGACGGTTTTCTGCGAGCCCGGGCGTCGAGGGGTCGGAGCGGGGTCGGCGCGGGGACCGGCCGAGGGCCCCGGAGCCGCCGGACCGCCGGGCCCCGTGCGTGAGCGATCGTTCACGTAGTCTCGCCGGGACGCGGCGGCTCCGGTCGGCCGCCGATCACGACCAGCGAGCGGGGGAGCGGGCGATGCAGGCGGTGCGGTTGCACGGGTACGGCGGGCTGGACGAGCTGGTGTTCGAGGAGGCGCCGGACCCGGTCGTCCCGGACGGGTGGGTGCTCGTCGAGCTGCGGGCGGCCGCGCTGAACTGGCACGACTGCCTGGTGCGGCAGGGCCGCTACCCGGCGCCGCTGCCGCTGGTCCCCGGGGCCGACGGCGCGGGGGTGCGCCGCGACACGGGGGAGGAGGTCGTGATCCTGCCGTCCCTCTGGTGGGGCGACGGGCAGGAGGCGCCGGGCACGCGGTTCGAGATCCTGGGCGACCGCGTCGACGGGACGTACGCGGAGCTCGTCGCCGTGCCGGAGGAGAACGTCTTCCCCAAGCCCCGTGCGCTGTCGTGGGCCGAGGCCGCGGCGCTGCCGCTCGCGGGCGTCACGGCGCACCGGGCGCTCTTCGGGCGCGGCGGGCTCCGGGCCGGCGAGCGGGTGCTGATCCTCGGCGCGGGCGGTGGCGTCGCGACGTTCCTCGTCGCGTTCGCCGACCGGGCCGGGGCGCGCGTCACGGTGACGTCGTCGTCCCAGGCCGGCATCGACCAGGCGGTCGCGCTGGGCGCCGCGGGCGGCGTGCTCTACACCGACGAGGGCTGGCCGCAGGCGGCCCGCGACGAGGCCGGAGGCGAGGGCTTCGACCTCGTCGTCGACCCGGTCGGCGCGTGGGCGGACGGGATCGCGACGCTGCGCCCCGGCGGGCGACTGGTGAGCTTCGGGGCCAACGCCGCGGAGCACGCCGACGTGTCGATCCGGCCGTTCTACTTCGGGCAGTACAGCCTGCTCGGCACCACGATGGGGAGCCCGCGGGACTTCCGCGCGATGCTCGGCCTGGTCGACCGGATGCCGGGCTGGCGGCCGGTCGTCGGGACGGAGCTTCCGCTGGATCGCGCGGCCGACGCGCAGGCGCTGCTGGAGGGCGGCGGGCACCGCGGCAAGGTCGTCCTCACCACCGGATGAGGGCCGGCCGGCCCGTCCGTCGGGGTGCCCCCGCCGGATGGGACTCCCCCCACCGGTAGACGAACATCCCCCGGTGAGGCGCATCCGTCGCCGGGGCCTCCGCCGAGACTACGGCTCCATCACCGGGCCCCCGACCGCCGACGAGACGTGCTCGTCGGCCGGGGTCCCGGGAACGCCCTCGCAGAAGCAGGAGTCACCCCGGATGAGCACCGTCACCAAGTCCGAGAACGCGATCGTCCCCGACGAGATCGCGAAGCAGATCGTCCTGCCCGAGGGGCACCGCGACGAGACGAAGCTCTACGCGGCGTACGACTGGCTGCTCGAGAACGCCCCGCTGGCCCAGGCGCACGTCGAGGGCTACGACCCGCTCTGGCTCGTCACGAAGCACGCCGACATCCAGGAGGTCGAGAAGCAGCCGCAGATCTTCACCAACGGCGGCGGCGAGAACAAGGGTGCGCACAACCCGATCGTCGTCAACCAGGCGGGCGAGGAGTTCACCAAGCAGCTCACGGGCGGCAGCTTCCGGGTGCTCGAGACGCTCACCTACCTCGACCCGCCGGAGCACACCTCTGTCAAGAACATCGCGCTGGACTGGTTCCGCCCCGCGAACCTCAAGCAGTGGGAGGACCGTGTCCGCGAGCTCGCGAAGGAGTCGGTCGCCGACCTCCGGGAGAAGGCCGCCGCGGGTGAGCTGGACCTCATCAAGGACTGGGCGATCTTCTACCCGCTGCACGTGATCATGACGCTCTGCGGCGTCCCCGAGGAGGACGAGCCGCGGATGATGGCGTTGACGCAGGACTTCTTCGGGACGGCGGACCCGGACCAGAAGCGCGACGACGTCGAGCTCTCCCCGGACGCCGCCGCGAAGCAGTGGGTCGCGACGATCCAGGACTTCTACGCGTACTTCGACGCGATCGTCGAGGACCGGCGCGCGAATCCGACCGACGACCTCGCGACGATCGTCTCGGTCGCGCGGGGCGAGGACGGTGAGTACCTGCCCAAGGAGGTCGCCTACGGCTACCTGGTCGCGATCGCGACGGCCGGGCACGACACGACGTCGGCCACGCTCACCACGGGGATCCAGGCGCTGCTCGAGCACCCGGAGCAGCTCAAGGCGCTCCAGGAGGACCCGTCCGGGATCCCGAACTTCGTCAACGAGGCGATCCGCTGGACGTCCCCGGTCAAGCAGTTCACCCGCCAGGCGCTCGAGGACTACGAGCTGCGCGGGCAGAAGATCAAGAAGGGCGACCGCCTCCTGACGCTCTACCAGGCCGCCAACCGCGACCCGGAGGTGTTCGAGGACTACGAGACCTTCGACTCCACCCGTCGCCCGAACAAGCACATCGCGTTCGGCTACGGCCCGCACATGTGCATCGGGCAGCACGTCGCGAAGCTCGAGCTGCGGGTCATGTTCGAGGAGCTCCTCCCGCACATCGTGAGCGGCGAGGTCACCGGCGAGCGCAAGGTCGTGCAGACGAACTTCGTCGGCGGCGTGAAGAACCTGCCGGTCAAGCTGGAGCTGAAGTGACGGCGGAGCACACCGACCCCGGGGCCGTGGTCGTCGTCGGGGGCGGCCACGGGGGCGGGACGCTCGTCGGGCTGCTCCGGCAGCTCGGTCACGCCGCCCCCGTGACCCTCGTCGGCCACGAGGCCGACGCCCCGTACCACCGGCCGCCGCTGTCGAAGAAGTTCCACGGCGACGAGCTCGAGCAGCCGCTGAAGCCGGCGCCGTTCTACGCGGAGCAGGACATCGCGCTGCGGCTCGGCGCGGAGGTCGTGGCGATCGACCGCGACGCGCGCACCGTCCGCCTGGACGACGGGAGCGAGCTGGCCTACGGGACCCTCGTCCTCGCGACCGGCGCGGCCCCGCGCCGGCTCGAGGTGCCCGGCGCGGACCTCGCGGGCGTCCTCAGCCTGCGGACGCTCGACGACGCGCGGGCGCTGCGCGACGGCCTGCGGCCCGGCCGCCGGCTCGTGATCGTCGGCGGCGGCTACGTCGGCCTGGAGGTCGCGGCCGTCGCCCGCTCCCAGGGGCTCGAGGTGACCGTGCTGGAGCGCGAGGACCGCGTGCTGGCCCGCGTCGCCAGCCCGGAGCTCTCCTCGATCCTCGGCGCCCACCACGAGCGCCACGGCACGGTCGTGGAGACCGGCGCGGACGTGGCGTCGTTCGCCGGCGACGAGCACGGCGCGGTCCGCGCCGTGGTGCTCGCCGACGGCCGAGAGGTCCCGTGCGACGTCGCGCTCGTCGGCGTCGGGGCGGTCCCCCGCGACGACCTCGCCCGCGCGGCCGGCCTGGCCTGCGAGGGCGGGATCCTCGTCGACGCGGAGACCCGCACGGCGGACCCGGCGATCCTCGCGATCGGCGACGTGACCCGCCGGCCGCTGGGCGGGGCGGGGGAGCTCGTCCGGATGGAGAGCATCCCGAGCGCGACGGAGCAGGCGAAGCAGGCCGCCCACGTCATCGTCGGGCGGGACGTCCCCGCGGCCGACGTGCCGTGGTTCTGGTCCGACCAGTTCGACCTGAAGCTGAAGATCGCGGGCCTCCTCCGCGGCGACCGTCCGGCCGTCGTGCGCGGCGACCCGGCGTCGGGGCGGTTCACGCTCTTCCATCTCGACGGGGACGTCGTCCGCGCGGTCGAGTCCGCCAACGCCCCCGCCGAGTTCATGGCCGGCAAGAAGCTGATCCAGCGCGGCGACCGCGTCGACGTCGCGCGGCTCGCCGACGTCGACGTGAAGCTCAAGGACGTCGTGCTGTCCGTCCCCGAGCCGGCCGCGTCCGCGTGAGGCGTCCGCTCCCCGCCGCCGGCGCCCGCCGCGGCGTCCCCGCCGTTCCCACCGTCCCCGCAGAGGAGTCCGCCCCGTGCCGATGATCACCTACGTCCAGGCCGGCGACGGCTCGGAGGCGACCGTCGAGGTCAAGGACGGCCTGAGCGTGATGGACGGCTCCATCGCGAACAACCTGCCCGGGATCGTCGCGGAGTGCGGCGGCTCGTGCTCGTGCGCCACCTGCCACGTCTACGTCGACGAGGCGTTCCGCGAGCTCTTCGGCGCGGCGTCGGAGGAGGAGTGGGAGCTGCTCGAGTTCCTCGACGAGGTGCAGCCGAACTCGCGCCTCTCGTGCCAGCTCGTCGTCACCGCGGCGGCCGACGGCCTGCGGGTCGTCGTCCCCGAGAACCAGGGCTGAACCGGTGTTGACGATGCGCGTGGACCTCGTCCCGCGCATCGACTCGGCGACCCTGATGGCGGTCGGGCCGCGGGCGTTCGGCGCCCGCGCGATCCTCGGGGTGTCCGGGGGCCGCGTCGACGGCGACGGCGTGCACGGCACGATCCGACCACGCTCCCCGGGGTTCCTGGTCGCCGACGCCGACGGCCTCGCGCGCGTGGACCTGCACGGCACGCTGCTGACCGACGACGGCGTGCGGATCGCGGCGAGCTGCGCCGGGATCCTGGAGCTCAACGCCGCCGTCGAGCACGCGCTGGCGACGCGGACGATGACCGGCTTCGGGGACCAGCGGCTGCGGGTGTCGCCGCGCTTCCGCACCGACGACGCCCGCTACCGCTGGCTCGAGCGGGAGGTCTACGTGGCGGACGGCCACGTCGTCCCCGGCGCGCTCGAGTGCCGAGCGCACCGGGTCCGCTGACGGTCGGCGTAGCCGCCCCGGTGCGCGCCCTCGCCGGGGGCCCCTCGGAGCCACGACGGCGGCGCGGACCGTGACGCCCCGAGGACGGTTCTGCGCGCAGCGGCACGGGGTCAGCGGTCGTTCGCCTCGTAGTGCATCGCGATGGCCTCGAGGCGGTTGGTGGCCCCCAGCCGGCGAAGGATCTGCGCGAGGTGCCGCTTGGCCGAGTCCTCGTGGATCGCGCAGCGACGGGCGACCTCCGCGTTCGTGGCTCCCGCGGCGATCAGCTCCATGATCTCCGCCTGCCGGTCGGTGAGGCGAGCCATCCGTGCCCGGGCCGCGGCGGTCCGGGCACGCTCGCGGACGTCCTTGGTCGTTCCGTCGCCGGCTCCGGCGTGCAGATCGGCGATCGGCTCGTCGAGGCCGGCGGCCGCGTCCTGCACCGTCGAGCACACCGACCGGAGCAGGTCCCGCTGCTCGGCGAGCCGCTCGCGCAGCACCGCTTGCGCGTAGATCCTCCCGAACCCGTCGGCGAACTGGGTGAGGACGTCCCGATCGATCTGGACCGACGCGTCGCGCTCGGGGTGGAGCACCGCCACGATGGACCCGAGGTCCGCGCCGTGCCCGCGCACGCGGGCGATGACCTCCCGGCGGGACGGGAGCCCCGCCGCCCCCGGCGGGCGCGACGGCGCACCGGCCCGGCGCCCGGCGCGCCCCTGTCGCGCAGCCGGAGCGTCGTGGCTGGCGAGCGTGACGGGATCGTCGCCGTCGCAGGCCACCAGGGACACGTGGCGGTAGCCGAGGCGTCGTGCCACCACTGCGCAGACGGCGTCGACGAGGGCTGTCGACGACGAGGTCTCGCGCAGCTCGGCGAGGGCAGCGGTGCACGCGGCGAGCATGCGCTCCTGACGTCGCAGGTCGGCGTCGGCGATCGCGTACCCGAGATCGACCAGCTCGGCGATCACCGGGCCGAGCGCGATCTCGGGACCCGCGTCCGCGCCGTCGGTCTGCCGGAGCCGCTCGGCGCAGGTCCCCAGGAGCTCCGACACTCGCTCCGCCGGGCCCGGAGTGCCGGGGGCGGTGACGGCGAGCGGACCGGGCGGACCGCCGATCAGGTCCGCGAGTGCCTGCTCCGCGAGGTCGATCCGGCGCAGCAGATCGCGGGGCGCCGCTCCGTCGCGCGGTGCGGGCGACTCGGCTCCGTACCGGTCAGGACGCATCTCGGCCGCCGACGCGTCCCGCCGCGGACAGGAGGTAGTACCGGGAGACCGCGGCGGACCGCGTCGTCGTTCCGAGCTTGCGCATGATGCGCTTCACGTGCGACTTGACGGTGCCCTCCGCGATCACGAGGCGTTCGGCGATCTCGCCGTTCGTCGCCCCCGTCGCGATCCAGGTCAGCACCTCCACCTCGCGCGCCGACAGCGGCGATCCCGGTGTCGCGACCGCGACCGGTGCCGGCCCGGCCGTCGTACGGTGGAGGCGGTCGGGGGCGCGGAACCGCCCAACACCCGGCGTGCCACCGGCCGCCGAGGCGTGCCGGAACGCCTCGCGGGCGAGCTCGTGCTGCGTGCGCAGGCGCAACGACAGGACGAGGCGCTCGAACTCCAGGCTCAGGGCGTCGGCGAAGGCCCGGACGTTCTCCCGGTCGTTCGCGGTGAGCTCGCGGCCGGAGCCGAACGCGTCCGCGTGGACGAAGCCGATCACCCCGGTGCTGGTCACCAGGGGTGCGGCGACGAAGCCGTCGGATCGGGCGACCGTCACCAGCGGCCGGAAGATGCGCTCGTCGGCGCGGGGATCGGCGATCAGCGCGGGCTCGCGACGCCGGAACAGGCCGAGCTCGAGCGTCTGGCCTCGGAGGGGGATCTCGGATCCGGTGACGAGTCGGTCGAAGGCCGCGTTCGCGATGTGGCCTTCGCTGGTCCGGGCGTACATCACGTGCGGGGCCCACCGCGATCCCCGGACGTCGGAGATCATCACGCGCTCGAACCCGCAGGCGTCGCAGAGCGCGGGCGCCGCCGCCCGGATCATCGCTCCGGGAGTGGAGGCCTCGGAGAGGACGTCCACCGCATCCCGGATGCGTCGGAGCGCCGTCGTCCTCCGCGACAGCGCTCGCGCCCGCGACGCCGGCTCGAGCCGGCGGATCGCGGCGGCGATCGCGTCGTACGTCGTCGCCGTCGTCCGCGACGGCTCGCGGGCGAGGACGCCGCGCGGCACAGGGTCGTCGTGCTCGCGCATCGGGGTACGGCTCGTGCCCGTGCCGCCAACGGGGATCGTCGGTTGGATGATCAGCGCGCGAGCGCGGTCTCGGGGGTCTCGGGACTCGCCGCCGCGGGACGCCGCGAGGGCGGCCCCGGAGGGGTACCCACGTCCCAGCCGTCGCGCTCGGTGGCGGTCGGCCGCGTGGAGCGGAAGCCGTCGAGCAGCCGGTGGCGCCGCGCGGAGATCTCCATCGGCAGCTCGGTCCAGACCTCGCGGAGGATCGCGGTGCGGTCGGCGCCGGGGGCGCGGAGCGCCGCGACGAGGCCGCGCAGCATCCGGGCGGGGCTGATGATCGCCTCGATGGGACGGGCGCGGTTGAACGTGTCCGACAGGTTCGGGGCCTCGCTCCCGGCGAAGGTCCGCATGACCTCGCGGACCAGCGGGCTGGACGGTCCGGGCCGCGACTCGCGGTTGCCCCAGTGGTACGTCGAGATCGTGTCCCGGTCGCGGTGGCGCTCCCAGTCGCGCAGGGCGACGTCGAGGTCGGCGGCGTCGTGCAGCGTCGTCGCGGCGGACTCTCCGAGCAGGCGTCCGTGCTTGAGCGCGTCGCGCATGCCGTTGCCGGTGACGGGGTCCTTGAAGTGGCCGGCGTCCCCGGCCAGCGCCCAGCCGGGACCGCTGGAGACGCGGTAGTACGACGACAGGTCGTCCGTGGTGCGCATCCTGCTCAGGTTCTCGGCGCCGCCGACGCGCTCCTTCAGGGCCGGGTCGCCGTTCAGCAGCGCCGCCCACGAGGCCTCGGGATCGGCCCGGAAGCGCGGGATGTCCGCCGCGTCGCACATGTTCGCCACGAGGGTGCGGCCGGCCGGGCACGAGGGCAGCACCAGGACCTGGTTGCCGTGGGCGCGGAAGATCTGGAAGGCGCTGGGGGCGTCGTCGCCGAGGGGGTCGTCGAGGTAGCGGAACGCGAAGCCGCGCCCGTTCCTCGACGCGCGGTACGGCGTCCAGGCGTCGACCTCCGCGGCGACGCGGGACTTGCGGCCGTCGGCGCCGATCACGAGCTTCGCGTGGATCTCGTACTCGCCCTCGCGGGTCCGGCAGCGCACGCCGGCGGCCCGGCCGTCGCGCCAGAGGACCTCCTGCATCGCCGTGCGCTCGCGGACGTCGGCGCCCGCGTCGCGGGCCGCTTCGACGAGGAGGACGTCCTGCTGGTCCCGCGGGATGCAGAGTCCGTAGTCGATGCCGGAGAACGGCCGGAAGCGCTCGCAGATCTGGACGTCACCGTCGTGGAGGGTCAGGTAGCGCGTCCTCGAGGGGTTCAGGGCGAGGATCTTCTGCAGGGCGCCCATCAGCTGCAGCTCCTGCACGCCGTTGGGGACGAGGACGTGGGTCGACATGGTGTCGGCGGGGAATCGCGCCTTGTCGACGACGATCACGTCGTGGCCGGCGCGGGCCAGCGGGACCGCGGCGGCGGTCCCGGCGCAGCGCGCGCCGACGATGACGACGTCGGCGTGCTCGACGCGGGTCACGACGCGCTCCCCGCGGCGACCGCCGCCACCGAGGCCGCCGCGGCGGGCTCCGCGCCGCCGGCCGCGCGCCGGCGCAGGGTCTGCAGCATGGACCACGAGAGGATCTCGAACGAGATGCCCCACATGATCAGCGGGACGTAGTAGCCGAGCACGCCGTTCCAGGCGAACGGGCCGGTCTTCGTGAAGGCGGGGAGGGCGACGAGGGCGATCACCGCGGCGCTGACGAAGCAGTAGGTGCCGACCCATCCCGGGGCGAGGCGGTCGGGACGATCGCGGGCGGCCCGGACGACGAGCCCCGCGGCGACGAGCTGCACCGAGAGGCCCGGCCAGGTGAGCACGAAGGTGAACCACCCGGCGTCGTTGAGCGCCACCACGACGCCGGGCGCGGCGTCCGGGCGGTAGGCCGCGCCGATCCACAGGCAGCAGGCGGACGACACGAACGCGACGACGCCCAGCCCGCCCAGCATCTGGGTGATCGCCAGGACCGGCCGGCGGCCCTCCAGCGTCCAGAGCATCACGCCGAGCTGCGCGATCCAGAAGGTCAGGAAGCCGCAGCCGATCAGCATGATCGTGCACCCGAGGACGATCCCGGAGTGGTGCTCGGCGTAGGCGGCGGCGAGCGCATCCGCGCTCAGGGATGGATCGAAGGGGAGCAGTCCCTGGGCGAGGATCACCCACCCGACGGTGGCGCAGACCGTGAAGATCGGTCCGCAGACGACGGAGAAGACCTCGACGCGGTGGCGCGCCGACGCGCTGAAGAGGGGCGCGCTCGCGGTCGTGGCGCGTTCGGGCGGTCCGGCGGGAGACGATGGGGGCGGGGGAACGGGATGGGCGTCGGTGGGCGTGGCCATCGGTGGACCTGCGGCTTTCCGCGTCGGGCGCAACGGTGCGCGGGGAGTGACGAGGGTCACCCTTGCACCCGCAGGTCGAAGTGGCCTCAGTCCTTCTGGGTATCCGACCCGCCAGATGGTCGGAACCTCGCGGGGCGGCGCACGAGCTCCCCGCGTCCCTCGCCCGGCGACGCGGAGGAGGTCCCGTGCGGCGACGCCCGGAGGGCCTCACGGCGGGGGCGCGTCGGCCCCGCCCATGGAGGGCGGCTCTCCGTCGAGGTACCGCTTGATCGCCTCGACGCGGTTCAGCGCCCCGGCCGCGCGGAGGATCGCGGTGACGTGGCTCTTGACCGTCGGCACGCCGACGACGAGCCGCTCGGCGATCTCGGCGTTGGACAGTCCCAACGCCATCAGCTCCAGCGTCTCGCGCTGGCGGGGAGTCAGCGCGGACAGCAGGGCCGAGCGGTCCGCGGCGCCCGCCGGCACGACCGTGACGGGACGGGCACCCACCGCCGCGGTCGGCAGCTCGTCGGCGGGGCCCGGCCCGCTGGGGGCCCGCGGGGCCAGCGCACCGCGAAGGCGCATCGCCACGTCCTCCTGCGCCGCCAGCCGGTCGCGGACGGCGAGCACCTCGAACGCGCGCCCGAGCGCGTCCCCGAGTCGCTGCACCACAGCATCGGTGGACCTGTCCACGACCGCCGGGGCGAGCTCGGCCTCCAGGATGCCGAGGACGGCGCCGTCGACGACGATCGGTGCCGTCACGACGACGACCGTGCACCCGTGCTCGTCCGGCCCCACGACCTCGCGGACGACGCTCGCGGTTCGGACGACACGGCGCTCCCGGGGCAGGTCGTCCAGGGCCACGGGGTGGCGGCGGCCGGGGCGGTGCGTCGCGGCGGCCGGGGCCTCGGCCGCGACCTGCCAGGGCGACCAGACGTCATCGCGGACGCGCGAGAGGACGACGCGCTCCGCCTGACACGCCGCGAGCGCGATCGGAGCGGCGCTCCGGACGAGCTCGTCCGTCGACCCGCAACCGCGCAGCGCCTCGAGGCCGCGCTCGACGGCCGCGCGCTGTCGGGATCCGGCGGCGACGCTCGTCCGGTGCAGGCGGTCCTCGGTACGGAGCACGCGGGCGAGCAACCGCAGCAGGTCGGCCCGTCGCTCCGCGTCGGCGGCGGCCAGCGCCCCGATGATCGCGTCGACCGTCCGCCCGAGCGCCTCTTCCGCCGCATCGAGGGTCGCCGGCGTCGGCAGCGCAGGGTCGTCGAGGTGCGTCGCGGCGGTCGCCAGCACGGCCTTCACCGCCGTGAACAGACGCTGCGTGGTCGGCTCCCGCATCAGCCGCTCCCGCGCAGCCGGCGGAACCGGGCGACCGCAGCGCCGCGGCTCTTGACGTGCAGCTTGCGCCGGATCGTGCGCATGTGCGTCTTGACGGTCTCCTCGGACAGCGTCAGGCGCTCGGCGACCGCCCAGTTGGTGGCGCCGTCGGAGACGAGCTCGAGGATCTCGCGCTCGCGTGCGGTGAGCAGCGCGTCGCGTCCCGCCGGAGCGTCGTCCGTCGCCGCGCCGTGGTCTCGCGCGGTCTCGCCGATCACCCGGTCGTCCCCCGGGTCCCGTAGCGGGGCGAGGGCGGCGCGGGCCGCGTCGATCGCCCGCTCGATCTCCTCGGCGCGCCGGGCGAGCGCCTCCTCCGAGGAGGCCCGATCGAACAGCCACCCGAGGTCCGCGGCGAACGCGCCGACCGCCAGCCGGTCGTCCTCCGTGATCGGCTGGTCCTGCCCGACGCGGTCGATGTGCAGGAACCCCAGGGTGCGGGTCCCCACCACGATCGGCGCCGCGGCGTAGGCCGGTGATCCGGCCGCGCGGATGATCGGCTTGAAGGTGCGCCGGTCGTGGACCGGGTCGTCGAAGCGCAGCGCGGTCCGCCGACGGACCATCTCGGTCTCGCCGAGCATGCTCGCCAACGGGATCTCGACGTGCTCGCCGACGAACGACCGGAACGCCTCGGCCTTCGGGTCGAGGTCGTCGCGGGTGTGCACCACCAGCGGCACCCAGCGCGACCCGCGCACCGCCGAGACCATCGAGCGCGTGAACCCGCCGGCGTCGCAGACCGCCCGCGCCGCCCCGTCGACGAGGCTCCAGGAGGTCGGCGCGCCGCGGAGCACGCCGATGGCATCGCGGACGCCGGCGCGGACGACGCGCCGGACGTGGTCGTCGTGCGCGTCGACGGCCCGCCGCTCGCGCACGAGTCGGGCGTACGCGTCGATCCACGCGTCAGGGACCTCGGGTGCCCGGAGTCGCTCCCGGACGTGCCGCGTCACCGCGATCAGGTCGCCGTCGCCGGTCCCCGAGATGGTCCGGCGGACGGCAGCGGCCCGCGCGCGCTCGCGGGCGCTGCGGGCGACCACGTCGTCGACGTCCTGACGCGTCAGCGGCGCGTCGTGTGCGGCGGTCGCGGCGTCCATGCGACGCATCTTCGCTCACGGGACGAGCGGTGGCGACGGCCGCGGCGACGACCGTCGGCCGGCGCGCGCGTGCCTCAGCGGGGCTCGGCGAGGCCGAGCGAGCGGCCGACGATCTCCAGCATCACCTCGTTCGGCCCGCCGTAGATCCGGTTGATCCGGGCGTCGGCGTAGAAGCGGGCGATCGGGTACTCGAGCATGTAGCCGTAGCCGCCGTGCAGTTGGAGACACCGGTCGACGATGCGGCCCTGCGCCTCGGTGGCCCACCACTTGGCGATCGCGGCGTCCTCCGCGGAGAGGTCCTTCGCGTTGTGCGCGAGGATCGCGGCGTCGACGTGGGCCTGGGTGACCTGCAGCTCGCCGTGGCACGCGGCGAGCTCGAAGCGCGAGTTCTGGAACGTGCCGACGGGGCGGCCGAACGCGGTGCGCTCCTTGACGTACGCCAGCGTGCTGTCGACGGCGCCCTTCGCCGCGGACGCCGCGGCGATCGCGATCGTCAGCCGCTCCTGGGGGAGGCGCTGCATCATGTACCGGAAGCCCTGGCCCTCCTCGCCGATCAGGTTCTCC
This sequence comes from Patulibacter sp. NPDC049589, assembly GCF_040675535.1. Taxonomy (NCBI): domain Bacteria; kingdom Bacillati; phylum Actinomycetota; class Thermoleophilia; order Solirubrobacterales; family Patulibacteraceae; genus Patulibacter; species Patulibacter sp. NPDC049589. The sequence goes on from NZ_JBFAPC010000001.1 coordinate 70,716, forward strand.
ACCGGGACACGCAGATCCTGGAAGAACAGCTCCGCGGTGTCCTGCGAGTGCAGCCCGAGCTTGTCGAGGTTGCGTCCGCGCGAGAAGCCGGGGGTGTCGGCCTCGATCACCAGCACGCTGATGTCGCGGTGGGACCCGGAATCACCGGTGCGCACGGCCGCCACGACCAGGTCGGCGTTGAAGCCGTTCGTGATGAAGGTCTTCGCACCGTTGACGACGTATTCGTCGCCGTCGCGTACCGCGCGGGTCTGGAGGTGCGCGAGGTCTGACCCGGCACCCGGCTCGGACATCGCGATGGCCGTGATCAGCTCGCCCGACACGACGCCGGGCAGCCAGCGGTCCTTCTGGGCCTGCGTCGTGAGCTCCGTCAGGTACGGCAGGACCACGTCGTTCTGGATCTGGACGGCCATCGCGAAGCCCGCCAGGCCGCGGGAGTAGCCCTCCTCGGCGATGACAGCGTTGAAGCGGAAGTCGTCGGTGCCCGCGCCGCCGTGCTCCTCGCCGACCTGCAGGCCGAGGAACCCCGCTTCGCCGGCCTTGCGCAGGACCGCACGGTCGATGCAGCCGGCGGTCTCCCAGGTGTCGTACAGCGGAGCGACTTCGCGCTGCAGGAAGCCCGCATAGGACTCCCGCAGGGCGTCGTGATCGGGCTCGTGGATCGTGCGCTTCATGATCTCCTCGTGGTGTGGTGGTCGTGCTCAGATGGGCGGAGGGTCGGTGCGTTCAGGCCGTCGAGGCGGCCAGGCGCTCGCGGACGCCCGCGATGCGCTCGACCTGGGTCAGCTGGTCGGGGCCGGCGATCGCGAACGAGAAGCCGTCGACGCCGGCCTCCCGGTACGCGTGCAGGCGCTCGGCGACCTGCTCCTCGGAGCCGACGATGGTCCAGCGGCGGACCTTCTCGTACGGCATGCCGTACTGGCGCTTCACGAGCTCGGCGGCCTCCTCGTGGCCGCGCTCCTCGTCGTCGTTCACGTTGACGAACGCCACGAGGGCCGCGCCCGGGGCGGGGCGGCCCAGCTCGGCGGCGTAGCCCGCGAGCTGCTCGAGCCCGGCCGCGACCTGGTCGGGGTCCAGCCACATCGGCAGCCAGGCGTCTCCCACGCGCGCGGTCCGGCGCAGCGCGGGCTCGGCGCGGCCGCCGATCAGGACGGGCGGGACGTCGGCCGCCGGCAGCATCGCCGGGGTGTCGACGTGGTGCAGCCCGTCGTGGCGGAGCGGCGCGCCGGAGAACAGCGCGGGCAGCAGGGCGAGCGCCTCGTCCAGCCGGCGGGCGCGCTGCTTGCGGTCGACGCCGGCGGCGGTCCACTCGGGCTCGTACTCGCCGCCCATGCCGACGCCGAGCAGCAGCCGGCCGGGCGCCAGGGTCTCCAGCGTCTGCAGCTGCTTGGCGGTCCAGATCAGCGGGCGCAGCGCGGGGTTGAGGATCGCGGTGCCGAGCCTCACGCGGCTCGTGGCGCCGGCGATCATCGCGAGTGCCGTCATCGCCTCGAGCACCGGGCGGTGGAAGACCAGGTGGTCGGGGACCCAGACGTGGTCGAGGCCCTGGTCCTCGGCGGCCCGGGCGACGTCGAGCACCGGGTGCCCGATGCCGTACGCGTCGACGCTCGGGACGGCGACGCCGATGCCCGACCAGGGCGGGGTGGTGGTGCTCACGGAGGTCCTCGGTTCGGGTCGCGGGGCGGCGCGCGCGGGCGCGGGCCGGGCGGGTCCGCCGACGTCGCTCGACGCGGCGGCCTCGGGGCCACGCTAGCACGGGGAATGAACGATCGTTCACGGACATCGTGGGTCTCTACAGGCCGGGATGGGGCCACCGGTCGCGGCGGGGTGCCGTCCCGGGTGCCGTCCCGGATGCCGTACCCGGGGCCTGTGTCGCGGTACGGCGTGTACGGGGGCTCAAGAGTCGTCGCGCGGGAGAGGTGAATACCCCGTTGGGGGGACGGCGTCCGCCAAGGGGGGTGGGAGTCTGCTCAGGCCGTGATGGAGGACACACTCCTCCGGCGTCCAGCTCCGTCGGCGTCCCCGACGCCGGCCCGCCGCACCGGTGGAGAACCTCTGTATGCACCATCCCGACTTCAGCTCACGTCCTGACGAGCCCCACACGTGGGACGCCCCCGGCCGGGGCCCTGTGGACGCGCCCGGCGCGGCCGCATCCCTCGCGCAGGACCCGGCGGCCGACCTGCCGACGACGCGGGCGGCGGAGCCCGCCGTGGCGCCGGCCGCCGACGCGGACCCGTGGCCCGACGTCGTGGACCTCTTCTTCCGCGCGGCCGAGGACGCGTACACCGCGGAGCGGGTCGGTTCGATCGGGCTGAACGTCTGGCTCGGTCCGTCCGATCCCGCTCGCGCGGACGACGGCCTGTTGATCACCGCCCGCGGCGGGATGGACGTCCGCGAGGGCGTCTCCGCCGACACGCAGGCGGACATCCACCTGCGCCTGCAGCGCAAGGACCTGGCGCGCCTCGCGACCGGGCGGCTGCGCACGGCGATGGCGATCGCCGGCGGCCGTGCGACCTACGACGGCCCGGTCCGGCAGTTCCTGCGGGTGCTGCCGATGGTCCAGGCCGTCGTCCGCCCGCCGGTGCCCGTCGGCACCAACACGATCCACGACGGGGTCGAGGAGATCTCTTGAGCACCACCGATCCGAACACCGCCGCGCTGCTGGACCGGGCCTCCGGGTACGACCACCACCAGGGGCCGATGACGGTCCCGCAGCGCAATCCGGGCGACTTCTGGTCGATCGAGTGCATCGATCTCTACAAGTCGTTCGGTCCGAACCGGGTGATGAACGGCCTGAACGTCGGCATCCCCGAGGGCATGATCACGGTGGTCCTGGGGCCGTCGGGCACCGGGAAGTCGGTGTTGTTGTCGCACCTGATCGGGCTGATGTTCCCGGACAAGGGCGACATCCTCGTGCACGGCGAGTCCGTTCCGCGGATGACTGTGCCGCAGCTCCTGGAGATGCGCCGGAAGTTCGGGATCCTGTTCCAGGACGGGGCGCTGTTCGGGTCGATGAACGTGTACGACAACGTCGCGTTCCCGCTGCGGCAGCACACCAACCAGTCCGAGGCGGAGATCCGCGAGACGGTGATGCGCCGGCTGGACGAGGTCGGTCTGGCCAATGGTGCGGAGACGCGGATGCCGTCGGAGCTGTCGGGTGGCATGAAGAAGCGGGCGGGGTTCGCCCGCGCGTTGGTGCTCGATCCGCAGATCGTGATGTTCGACGAGCCCGATTCGGGTCTGGATCCGGTCCGTACGGCGCTGTTGTGTCAGTTGATCGAGAAGGTGCACGCCGAGAACGGCGGCACCTACGTCGTGATCACCCACGACATCGCGTCCGCCCGTCGCATCGGCGAGTACATCGCGGTGCTGTGGAAGGGCCGCATCGTGCAGTCCGGCGATCGGGACGACATGTTCGACTCGCCCAACCCGTTCGTCCGACAGTTCCTCGCGGGGCGGCCGCAGGGCCCGCTCGGCATGGAGTGAGGGGAAGACATGGAAGCCGGAACGCTCCAGCCCCCGGTGGCGCCAGCGCCGCGGACGTCGCCCGGGAGGGCGGCCGACGACGGCGCCCCGCCCCCGAAGAAGAACAGCCCCGCGCCGCTCGCGGCGCTCGAGGACATCGCGGGGATGCTGCTCCTGACCGGGCAGGCGATCCGCACCGCGGTGACGCCGCCGTTCTCGTGGCGGGGTGAGTTCGTCGACCAGACGTGGCTGATCATCCGCCGCTGCACGATCCCGCTGATCGTGTCCGTGCTGTTCTTCGGGTTCGGCGCGCCGGGCCTGCAGGGCGGCAACATCACGTACATCCTCGGGACGGTCGACCGGCTCGGCGCGTTCTTCGTGATGGCGACGATCCGCGAGTTCGCGCCGTGGATCAACGGCATGGTCGTCGCCGGCGTCGGCGGCACCGCCGTCTGCGCGGACCTCGGCGCCCGCAAGGTCCGCCAGGAGCTCGACGCGCTGATGGTCCTGGGACTCGACCCCGTCCGCACGATCGTCGTCCCGCGCTTCCTCGCGCTCGGCCTCGTCACCGCGATGATGAACCTGATCGCGATCGTCTTCGGCCTCGCCGGCGGCTGGCTCGCCGCGGTGCCGATCTTCGGCGACACGTCCGCCGGGTTCTTCGCGACGTTCACCTCGAACTTCACGATGCCCGACCTCGTCGGCAGCGTGATCAAGACCAGCCTGTTCGGCTTCATCATCGCGGTGGTCTGTTGCTACCGAGGCATGAACGTGAAGGGCGGCGCAGAGGGCGTCGGCAGAGCGGTCAACCAGGCCGTCGTCGTCTCGTTCGTCGGCATCTGGGCGTTCAACTACCTGTTCACCGCCACGATGCTCGCGGCGTTCCCCGAGACCGGGAACCTCCACTGATGTCGACCGTGACGCCCCCCGCGGGCACCCGGATCCGGCGACGCCCGACGGCCCGCGGCGGCCAGTCCGCCAAGCGGCTCGGCCGCGGCTTCCGCGAGCCCGTCCGCGGCGCGGTGACCGAGGCCGGCGAGATGGCGATCTTCGCCACCCGTGCGTTCCGCGAGGTCCCCGGCGCCTTCCGCTACTCGGCGGAGATCCTCCGCCAGACCGGCATCATCATCACCGGCTCCGCGCTGGTCCTCGTCGTCATGCAGTTCGTGATGGGGATGGAGTGCGCCACCGAGGCCAACTACGTGCTGCGCGGCTACGGCGCCACGTCGTACTCCGGCGTCTTCACGGCCTTCTGCGGCCTGCGCGAGATGTCGCCGTACATGTTCGGCTACATCATCGCCGCGAAGATCGGCTGCGGCCTCGTCGCCGAGCTCGGCTCGATGCGCATCAACAACGAGTTCGACGCGATGGAGTCGCTCGGCATCAACCCGATGCGCTACGTCGTCGCGACGCGCCTGATCGCGGCGTGGATCGCGCTGCCGATGATCTTCATGGTCGGCTTCGCCGTTCACACGCTGGCCGATTACCTGGTCATCGTCCTGCAGATCAAGGAGGTCTCGCAGGGCGGCTGGGAGGGTGTGCACTGGGCCTTCATCCGGCCGCAGGACGTGCTTTTCGCCGAGATCAAGATCATCGTCTCGGGCACCCTGATCGTCCTCGTGGCGATGTACTACGGCTTCACCGCCAAGGGCGGACCGGTGGGCGTCGGAACGGCCACCGCGAAGTCCATGATCCTGAACCTGGTGCTGATCCACCTCACGGGATCGCTGCTCACGATGGTGTTCTGGGGTCTCAACCCGAGCACCCCGGTCGGAGGCTGACCATGGGTCGACTCTTCCTCGACCGTCCCTGGACGGTCGTCTTCATCCTCGTGGTCCTGGTGGCCGGCTACCTGGGGCTGAAGGGCCGCAGCCAGCCGTACGAGGTCCGCGCGTCGTTCGACTCCGCCGTGAGCCTGACCAAGGGCCTCGACGTCCAGGTCGACGGCGTGGACGTCGGCAAGGTCGTCGGCGTCGACTACGAGGACGGCAAGGCCGTCGTCCGGGTCGGCATCAAGGACGAGAACTTCCGGCCGTTGCACCGCGGCACCACGATGCGGATCCGCTACGGCACCACGATCGGCAACGGCACCCGCTACGTCGAGGTCGTCCCCGGGCCCAAGAGCGCGCCGACGATCGACGACGGCGGCATCATCGCCGCGAAGGACACCCGCTCGCCGGTCGAGCTCGACGAGCTCTTCAACACGCTGGACGCGAAGACCCAGAAGCGGCTCCAGCGCACCCTCAACCGCTCGGCGCGCGCCCTCGACGGACACGACGCCGCGATGAACGCCGGCATGAAGGCGCTGCCCGGCGGCCTGCGGGCGGCGGACGACCTGATCGCCGATCTGCTCTCCGACGAGCCGGCGCTCCGGGCGATCATCGACCAGGGGGACGCCGTCACCCGGACGCTCGCCGCCAAGCAGGGCTCGATCTCCGACCTGATCTCCGTGTCGGCCCGGACGTTCGCGACGTTCCGCGACCGGACCGCCGCGGTCCAGGGGACGCTCGAGGCGCTGCCCCCGACGCTCGACGCCGCGAAGACGACGCTGGCCCGTGCCGAGCCCAGCCTCGGCAAGGTCGACGATCTGCTCGGCAAGCTCCGCCCCGGGGCGCAGCAGGTCCCGGGCGTCGCTCGGGCGGCTCGGGGCGCGCTCGTCCGGCTTCAGGACGTCGCCCCGGTGGCCGTGAAGACCCTGAAGACGGCCCGCGACGTGGCCCCCCGGGTGACGACGCTGCTCGACGTCGGCACGCCGTTCGCGCCCAAACTCGAGAAGGCGCTCGAGGGTGCGGTGCCGATCGTCGGGTGCCTTCGGCTCTACACGCCCGACATCGTGGCGATGCTCACGAACTGGGGCGGCTGGACGAAGAACTTCGACTACAAGTCGCACTACGCGCGGGTCCGGGTCCGTGAGGGCGTCACGTCGCTCAACGGATTGCTGCCCAACTCCGAGGTCGCACACGCCACGGGCAACCGGTACGCGATGCCGATCCCCCCGGGATACAACGCCGGCAAGCCCTACTTCGCACCGGAGTGCGGCGTCACGAAGGACGCGATCGACCCGACCAAGGACCCGGAGCGTGTGAAGTGAGTCGCACCAAGCGCAGCACGCTGCTCAAGCAGGCGCCCGCCGCTGGACTGGCCGCCGTGCTGATGGCGGGAGGCATCATCGTCGCCACCTCCGGGGACGACGGCACGTACGTCGTGAGGGCCGTGATGAAGGATGCCGCCGGCCTGCGGAAGAACGGCGACGTCAAGGTCGCCGGCGTGGCCGCCGGCACCATCAGCGCGCTCGAGCTCGGGTCGGACGACCGCGCCGTCGTGACCATGAAGCTCGACGACGGCGCGTACCCGATCGGGAAGGGCGCCTCCGCCGCGGTGCGGCCGGTCAACCTGCTCGGAGAGAAGTACGTGGACCTCGACCCCGGCGACCTCGAACGTCCGGTGTCCTCCGGCGAGACGATCGGGATCGGGCGCACGTCGCAGCCCGTCGAGCTCGACGACGTCCTGAACATGCTGGATCCCGGGACCCGGGGCCGCATGCGGATCCTCGTCAACGAGGCGGGGGTCGCGCTCAACGGCAAGGGCACGGACCTCAACGCCACCATCGAGCGCCTTCCGCGCGCCCTCGACCAGACGGAGAAGCTCGTCGCCTCGTTCACCGCCGACAACGCGCGGCTGAAGGACGCGATCGCCCAGGGCGACCGGGTCGTGGACGCGTTCCACGACGGCCGCGATGACCTGACCGATCTCGTCGCGTCGGCGCAGCGGTCGCTCCGCGTCACCGCCGACCGTCGCGCGGACCTCGGGCAGACGGTCGCGGACGTGCCCGCGACGCTCTCGAAGCTCCGCACCACGCTGGCCAAGCTCCAGACGACCTCCACCCGGCTCAAGCCGGCGGCGCTGCAGATCCGACGCTCGGCCGGTCCGTTGTCGACGACGATGGGCGAGCTCCCCGACTTCGTGAAGACGGCGAAGCCGACGTTGAAGAGCGCGGAGCGGACCGCCCCGACGCTGGGCCGGCTCGGGCGCGGGGCCACGCCGGTGCTCAAGCGCCTGACGCCGGTCGCCAGCGAGCTCGAGCGGTTCTCGGTGACCATGAAGCCGCTGTCTCGGACGCTGGACCACGAGACGAACCCGCTGCTGCGCCTCATCGAGGGCTGGGGCCGGACCGTGCAGCTCTCCGACGCCGCGGGCCACGTGTTCCGGACCGACATCACGGTGAACCAGGAGCTCCTCGAGCACCTGCTCACCCGGAAGTTCGCCAAGGGTCCCGCGGCGAGCAACCAGACGACTCCCACCGTGCTCGCTCCGGCGCCCGCGCCGCAGTCTGCGCCGTTCCCGTTCGCCCCGCGCGACAACGACGCGAAGAACGGCGGGACGGGGATCTTCCCGACACCGCTTCTCGAGGCTCCGGCGCCCGCGCCGACGGTTCCCGCGCCGGCCGAGCCGAAGCCCTCCACCAAGGCGGACGACACCCGCCAGCTCCTGGACTACCTGCTCCGATGATGCCCCGCCGCAACCGACGTCCCTCGAGACGGCTCTTCTCCCGGGCGGCGAGCCGCTCGCTGCCTCGCCCCGCCCTGTGGCTCATCGGCCTGATGGGCATCGCCGCGGTCGCGGTGATGTTCCAGGTCGGCTTCAACGCGCCCAACGCCATCCCGGGGCGCAGCTACTACAACGTGACGGCCCAGTTCGCCGACGCCAACAACCTGACCGCGCACTATCAGGTGCGCGTCGCCGGCCGGCTCGTCGGCCAGGTCCTGCGCCCGCGGGTGAAGGACGGCAAGGCGTTGGTCGACCTGCAGCTCGACCCGAAGATCGCCCCGCTGAGGGCCGACACCACGCTCCGGGTCCGCCCGCGCTCCCCCATAGGGGTGCGCTTCGTCGACCTGAAGCCGGGCCGGTCGGGGCGGGTGCTCGAGGAGGGCGACGTCATCCCGCTCTCGCAGACCTCGACCGCCAACGAACTCGACACCGTGCTGGGGACCCTGGACGTCGCCCGCCGCAAGAAGGCGCAGACGCTGATGGGCGAGCTCGGGGAGGGGACGCTGTCGCGCGGCGGCGACATCGCGACGACGCTCGACGAGGCCCCCACCGCGCTGAACCGGCTCGAGCGCGTCAGCCGGGCCGTCAACGCCCGTCCCGGCGCTCCGGAGCGCTTCGTTCGCGAGCTCCAGGGCACCTTCGCCGCGATCGAGCCGGTTCGCGGGACCTACCGCGAGGCGTTCGCTCCCGCCGCCGATGCGCTGCGGCCGATCGCCGCCGAGGAGCGGGCCGTGGGGGAGACCTTCTCGGCCGCCGGGCCGGCGCTCCGCCAGGCCCGGTCCGGGCTGGCGAGCACCGATCCGCTGCTGGACGAGGTCGACGGTCTCGCCGAGGCCGCGGTCCCGGCCCTCCGCCCCGCCCCCGCCGCGTTGCGGCAGACCACGCGGCTGCTCGCACGGTCGCGCACCGGGTTGAAGAGCGTCCGAGCGACGCTCGACAAGGCCGAGGAGGCGGTCCCGCCGACCCTCGGTCTCCTGGACACGGTCGACCCGATCCTCCCGTCGGCCTCCACCGCCCTGACCCAGGGCCTGCCGACCGTCGACCGCCTCGGCGCGCACGGCTGCGACTTCGGCCTGTTCGTTCAGAACTGGGGCCGCATCTTCAGCTTCGGCACCGGCGGCGGCGGCGACGGGATCGGCGAGGTCCGGCAGCTCCGCCTGCAGCTCACCGCGAGTGAGGAACTGCTCGGCGGGCAGCCGACGCGCTCGCCGTTCGTGGCCTCGAACCCGTACCCGAAGCCGTGCGACGTGATGAACGACAACGAGGACCGTCGATGAGCTCGCTCCGTGATCGCCTCACCTACCGTCCCGGCGTCACCAAGCGTCGGCCGATGCTCTTCGGCACGCTCCTCCTGCTCGGGGCGGCCGCGATCCTCTGGACCGGCTACACGAAGCAGATCCCGCTGACCAGCAAGGGCGGCCAGGTCGTGCGCGCCGAGTTCACGGACGCGACGCACGCGGCCAACGGCACGGCCGTCCGCGTCTCCGGCGTCGACGTCGGCAAGGTCGAGAAGGTGGAGCTGCGGGAGGGGGGGCGCGGCGCACTGGTCGAGATGCGGATCGACGACGACTCCGGCGTGACGGTGCGGGACGACGCCCGGGCGTCGATCCTCTGGAGGACCCTCCTCGGCCGCAACGTGTACATCGACCTCGAGCCAGGCTCGGGGGATGCGCCGAAGCTCGACGGGACGATCCGGAAGAGCCACACGAAGGTTCAGCAGGAGCTCGACGCCGTCGCCCAACCGCTGAACGGCGATCGGCGAACGGGCCTGCAGACCACGATCGATCAGCTCGGCCGTTCGCTGGCCAAGGAGGAGTCGGTCGGGCGGAGCCTCGAGGCCGTGGCCCCGGCTGCGCGCGGCATGCGAAAGGGCCTGCCGCCGTTCCGCGGCACGCGCCCCGGGGACCTGCCGCGGGCGATCCGCGCGGGGGCCGGGACGCTTGCCGCGCTCGCGGACAGCGAGGAGCACCTCGCCGGTCTCATCGACCGCGGACGGGTGGCGCTCGGCGTGACGGCCGCTCGCAGCACGGAGCTCGGGGCGACGCTCGACCAGGCACCGTCGACGCTGGCGGACACCCGTACGACCCTGAGTCGGATCGAGCGGACGCTCGACGTCCTGGACCCGACGGTCGAGGCCCTGAAGCCCGGGGCCGAGAAGCTCGAGGGCTCGCTCGTCGCCCTGCGGCCGGCGGTGCGGAAGCTCGACGTCGTCCTCGACGACGCAGAGCCGACCGTCCGCTCGTTGAGCCCGGCCGTCAAGCGGTTGGCCGACGCCGCGGATCCCGCCCGGCAGCTGATCGAGCGCACCGATCCGATCGTCGATCGGCTCAACGCCGACACGATCCCGTTCCTGAACGAGACGCATCCCACGACGAAGCTCAAGAACTACCAGGCGATCGGACCGTTCTTCGCCTCGATCGGCGGCAGCTCCCACACGTTCGACGCGAACGGCAACATCCAGAACTTCCAGTCGTTCCCCGACGAGCGCTCGCTCCACACCCTCCCGTGCGTTCTGAGGCTGACGGACCCGACGGCGCCGCTCGACGACAAGGTGAACTGCAGCAGCCTCGGCGACCTGGTGCAGCAGATCATCGCCAACCAGGCTCCGTACCGACAGGACGACGCTGAGACGGCCAACGACGCCGACGTCGGGGACCGGCCGGAGGACTTCCAGCCCGCGACCCCGGGAGGCGGCGGCAAGCAGCTCCGGTCCGAGAAGGGAGGCGATCGCTGATGGCGAGGTTCAACAGCGAGCGTCTGGCGCTCGAAGTCAAGCGCGCCAGGAAGCCGTTCGCGCTCGTGGCCGGCCTGTTCGTGGTCGCACTGTTCTGCGCCTTCCTGATGTTCCGCAACATCGAGGTCCGGTGGCCGTGGTCGGCGGCCAACGAGGTCAAGGTCGAGTTCACCGACGTCAAGGGCGTCCGCCCCGGCCAGCAGCAGGTGCGGCTGGCGGGCGTGCCCGTCGGCCTGATCTCCGACGCGAAGATCAAGGGCGACAAGGCGATCCTGACGCTCAGCATCGACGACAAGCACGGGAAGATCTACAAGAACGCCCGCATCCGACTGCGGCCGGTCACGCCGCTGCAGGACATGTACGTCGCCATCGAGTCCCGCGGGACGCCCGACGCCGGCGTGGTCCGTGGCGACACCGTGCTTCCTGCGAAGCGGACGGAGGCCCCGGTCGACGTCGCCAACGTCCTGAACACCTTCGAGCCGGACACGCGCAAGCAGATGGAGAAGGCGCTGGACGGCCTGTCGAAGGGCCTCGACGACGGGGGCCTGGCGCTGAGGGAGACGTTCGTCGCCATGGCACCGTTCCTGCAGCAGGCCCAGCGCCTGACGTCCGCGGTCGCGGAGCGCCGCACCAACATGACCCGGCTCGTGCGCAACTCGGGGGAGCTGCTCGACGCGCTCAACAAGCACTCCCGCGAGCTGACCCAGCTGATGGAGGTCGGACACTCGACGCTCGACGAGCTGGCCCGTCGCGACGTCCCGCTCGCCTCGACGCTGGCGCAGCTCCCCGGGACGCTCTCGACGATGCGGTCGTCGTTCGCCGCGTTGCGGGACGCCCAGCAGGAGCTCGATCCGGCCCTGGCCGCGCTGCTGCCGGTGGCGGAGCGGTTGCCGTCGACCCTCGACGCCGCCAGAGAGCTCAGCGGCGACGCGATGCCGGCGCTCCGGCGCCTCCAGCCCGCCGTCAAGCAGCTCCGGCCGCTGGCGAAGGAGCTCGTGCCGACCTCGAACGCCCTGGCCGGCGCCGTCGACTCCCTGCGCACCCAGGTTCCGCGTCTCGACCGCGCCACGAAGAAGATCAAGCCGTGCGAGGCGCAGATCGCGGGCTTCTTCAACAACCACCTCTCCGTCTTCAAGTACGGGGACGACTACGGCGCGATCCCGCGCGGTGAGTTCACGGCCGGGCTCACCTCGGTCGGGGGCCAGCTCAAGGACCCGATGCTCCGGCGTGGTCCCACCTGCACCCAGAAGGAAGGACGCTGATGCATCTCCCGGCCCGAACCGGCAAGGTCGTCGGCATCGTCGCGTTCGTCGCGGTCTGCCTCTCGATCCTCGTATGGCTCTTCACCCTCGCCGGAGGACGCGCACCGGGCTCGAGCTCCTACGAGGTCACGGTCAACGTGCCCGACGGGTTCCAGCTCGTCCAGAACGCCGACGTTCGCGCCGCCGGCGCGAAGATCGGGCGGGTCGAGGACGTCACGAACGACGGGGGCACGGCGAAGGTCCGCATCTCCATCAAGGAGGACCATGCGCCGCTCTACAAGGACGCGACCGTCCGCCTTCGGACGAAGACGCTGGTGGGCGAGAACTATCTCGACCTCACGCCCGGCAACCCGAAGAGCGGCGAGATCGCCGACGGCGGGACGTTGCCGATGAGCCGGGCCGGCGAGGCCGTGCAGCTCGACGAGATCCTCTCGTCGGTCGACGCGCCCACGCGCCGGGCGATGCAGCGCAACCTCGACGCGCTCGGCGACGGTGTCGACGGTCGCGGACCCGACCTGAATCGGATCTTCGGCCAGCTCGAACCGACCGTCCACGACGCCAGTCGACTGCTTGGCCTCCTCGACCGTCAACGCGCGCAGGTCTCCCGCCTCGTCGACAACGCCGGCAAGACCTTGGCCGCGGTCTCGAGCCGCGGCGCGGCGGTGCGCGAGCTGGCCACCGGCCTGAAGGCGACGGCCGAGGCGGCGGCGTCACGCGACGAGCAGCTGGCGGAGACCTTCAAAAAGCTGCCCGGCACGCTCGCGCAGACCGAGCAGACCACGCGGGTCCTCGGCGGCGTGGCCCGGCGGGCCGTCCCGGTGGCCGCGGACCTGCGGGTCGGCGTCGAGTCTCTCGAGCCGGTCACGGCGAGACTGCGCAAGGCAGCGATCGCAGGGCAGGAGCTCTTCGACGTGCTGCCGTCCTTCTCCAAGCGCGCGGATCCGCTGCTCGCGTCGCTGCGCGGGTTCGCCGACGACGCGACGCCGCTCCTCGCCCCGGTCGACGCCGTCCTGCGCCAGGCCAACCCGATCCTGCGGTACATGGTGCCCTACGGCGAGGAGATGGGGACGATGTTCGCGAACTCGGGCTCGGCGACCAGCTCCCGAGACGCCCAGGGCAACCTGCTGCGCGTGCACCTCGTCGAGGACGAGGGCACGGTGACGGGCCTGCCGCGGCCGCTCACCGATGCGGTCAACGGCTTGATCGCCGCCGGCGGCCTCTCGCACGTCAAGGGCCGGGTCGGCGTCAACGCGTATCCGAAGCCGGGAATGCGCGACACTCCACGACCCGGGGATGGGTCGGTTCCGAAGCTCACGCCCGATCCGTCCGCGCTCGGGAAGGCCGGGTCGGACGACGACTGATGGCGGACGTGGCGCGCGGTTGGAGGGCTACGGGAGGGCGGCTCCCGGGCGCGATGCCGAGGCTCGTCGCCCGGCGGGGCGTCCGGCTGATCGCGACCCTCGTCGTGCTCGGCGCGTTGATCGGCGGCGCCCTGCGGGCCTCGTGGGTGCCCGCCGACCGGCTCGTCGCCGGCGGGGGCATCGCCGCCGCGACGGCGGCGCAGGAGCGAGCCTTCGGAGCGGAGCCGATCGTCACGGTCGTGCGCGGCCCGCTCTCGCGTACCCTCCGCGCCGAGAGCCTCGCGGCGCTTGCCGCATTCGAGCGCCGGCTCGCCCGGCTCGACGGCGTGCGGTCCGTGTCGGGTCCGGCGACCTTCCTTCAGGCGTCGGTGACGCAGGCCGAACAGGTGGTCGGCGCCGGGCTCGCCGGCCCGCTGGCCCGGGCCAACCGGGCGGCCGAGAGTGCTCGTTCGCGCGCCGAGAAGGCCGGACGGAGTCCTGCGAACGCCGTCCTGGCCGGAGAGGAGGCCCGCCTGAAGGCCCTCGGCTCGAGGGCGGAGAGCTTCCGGGCGCTCCTGGCCCAGTTCGGCTCGAGCGGCGTGCCGGCCCTGGGGAACCGGGCGTTCGTCGATACCGTCGTGTTCGGCATGGGCACGACGCCCAAGCCGCGGTTCCGCTGGGTCTTCCCGGACGTCGACCACGCGCTGGTCCTCGTGCGGCCGGAGGCCGGCCTCGATGCCGCGGCCGTGCTCGGGCTCGGCGACCGGATCCGGGCGCTGGCGGCGCGCACCGAGGTCCCCGGCGCCGCCCTGCGTACGGGTGGATCGCCCCTCGTGGCCGCCCGAGCCACGGAGGCGGCACCCGGGGAGCTGGTCCGCACCGCCCCAGCCGCGCTGCTGGTCCTCGTCCTCATCGTGGTGATCGCGTCGCGTCGCGTCGGCCCGGCCGCGGCGCTGCTGGCGTCGGCCGCGGCCGCCGCAGGAGGCGGCGCGCTCCTCGGATGCCTGCTCGGCCTCGGGCTCACCGTCGCCACGGCGGCCGCCATCCCCGTGGTGATCGCGGTCGCGACCGGCCACGGGCTCCTGCTGCGCGCGGCCGCGGCCGGCGCTC
>NZ_JBFAPC010000002.1:0-83500 GCF_040675535.1 Patulibacter sp. NPDC049589
CGCCGCAGGACGAGCACGACGACGACGAGGGTCACGGTCTCGACGAGGAACTGCGAGCCGCGAGGTCCCCTGCGCCCCGCCCGCTCTACGATGCGGCCATGCGGATCGCCGTCGCCTCCGACCACGCCGGGTTCTCCCTCAAGGAGCACGTGAAGGCCGCGCTGAGCGCCCAGGGCCACGAGGTCCTGGACGCCGGCACCACGTCCGACGCGTCGACCGACTACCCCGAGTACGCGGCCAAGGCCGCCCGGGCGGTCTCCGCCGGCGAGGCCGAGCGCGGCGTCGTCGTCTGCGGCTCGGGCAACGGCGTCACGATCACGGCGAACAAGATCGCCGGGATCCGCGCGGTCAACGCCCACGACGCCGAGGAGGCGTCGATGGCCCGCAAGCACAACGGCATCAACGTCCTCGGCCTCTCGCAGGCCCGCATCGACGGTCCCACGGCCGAGGCGATCGTCGCCGCCTTCCTCGACACCGAGTTCGAGGGCGGCCGCCACGAGCGCCGCATCGGCGAGATCGCGGACGTCGAGGGCGGGGGCGACGGCACGGCCCCGGCGTCGACGGACATCCCGCCGGTCGCGCCGACGCACTGATCGACGGGTCCTCGACGTCGGACGACGCCCACCCGCCCGGGAGCGACGGCACGGGCGGGCGGGAATCCCATCGGTCGGACATCCCGCCGGTCGCGCCGACGACCTGACCCGCCTGGGGGATCCGCCGCGCGACCGGTAGGCTTCCCCCTTCGTCGCGACTGGCGCCACGGGTGGAAACGACCACCGGGGAGCGACGAAGCAGCACCGCCGCGCGTCTGGGCACCCGAACCGCACGTTCCCGAAGGAGACGCCCGTGTCCGAACTGCCCGCAGATTTCTTCACCGCCTCGCTGGCCGAGGTCGACCCCGAGGTCGCCGCCTCGATGGCCGACGAGCTCAAGCGCCAGCAGGACACGCTGGAGATGATCGCCTCGGAGAACTTCGTTCCCCAGGCCGTCCTCGAGGCCCAGGGCTCGGTGCTGACCAACAAGTACGCCGAGGGCTACCCCGGCCGGCGCTACTACGGCGGCTGCGAGCACGTCGACGTCATCGAGCAGCTCGCGATCGACCGGGCCAAGGCCCTGTTCGGCGCCGAGCACGCCAACGTCCAGCCGCACGCCGGCGCGCAGGCCAACAACGCCGTCTACCACGCGCTCCTGCAGCCGGGCGACCGCGTCATGGGCCTGTCGCTCGCCCACGGCGGCCACCTCTCCCACGGGATGAAGCTCAACGTCTCCGGTCGCCTGTACGACATCGTCGCGTACGAGGTCGACAAGGAGACCTCGCTCATCGACATGGACGAGGTCGCGCGGATCGCCCGCGAGACGAAGCCGAAGATGATCGTCGCCGGCTGGTCGGCCTACTCGCGGCACCTCGACTTCGCCCGCTTCCGCGAGATCGCCGACGAGGTCGGCGCGTACCTGTGGGTCGACATGGCGCACTTCGCCGGCCTCGTCGCCGCGGGCCTGCACCCCAACCCGGTGCCGTACGCCGACGTCGTCACGACGACGGTCCACAAGACCCTCGGCGGCCCGCGCTCGGGGATCATCCTCTGCAAGCAGGAGTTCCAGAAGAAGATCGACCAGGCGATCTTCCCGGGCCAGCAGGGCGGCCCGCTGGAGCACGTCATCGCCGCGAAGGCCGTCGCGCTGAGGATCGCCGCGTCCGACGCCTTCAAGGAGCGCCAGCAGCGCACCATCGACGGCGCCCGCGTCCTCGCCGAGGAGCTGCTCGCCACCGAGTCCGGCCTGAACGTCCTGACCGGCGGCACCGACGTGCACCTCGTGCTCGTCGATCTCCGCGAGACCGAGCTGGACGGCCAGCAGGCCGAGGACCGCCTCCACGAGGTCGGCATCACCGTCAACCGCAACGCCGTGCCGTTCGACCCGCGCCCGCCGATGGTCACCAGCGGCCTGCGCGTCGGCACCTCCGCGCTCGCCACCCGTGGCCTGGACGTCGACGCGTTCCGCGAGGTCGGCAAGGTCATCGGCACCGCCCTCACCGGCGACGACGCCGCCTTCGCGGCCGTCAAGGACGAGCTCGCCGCCCGCGTCACCGCCGTCGCCCAGGCGTACCCGCTCTACACCCAGCTGGGGTGATCGTCCTCGTCCCGCGGGGGAGCCCGCGGGACGGGTGCCGTGCTCCGCGCCTCTAGAGTGCCTCGCGGATGACCTGGCGCGATCCCATCGTGGGGCTGCTGGTCGCGTTCGCGATCAGCGCGGCGCTGACCCCGCTCGTCGCCCGCGCCGCGGTCGTGGTCGGCGCGGTCGACCGGCCGAGCGACCGCGGGCTCGCCGCCGGCGGCACGCCGCTCCTGGGCGGCCTGGCGATCCTCGTCGCCGTCGTCGTCGCCGTGCTGCTGGAGATGCCGGACGGCATGCCCCAGGCGGACAACCTCCGGGCGATCCTGCTGGGCGCGGTGATGATCGCGGTCGTGGGCGCGGTCGACGACCGCTTCGACCTGCACTGGAGCATCAAGCTCGTCGGCCAGGTCGCGGCGGCGTGGATCCCGGTCTCCCAGGGGGTCCAGGTCGAGAACATCACCTTCCCCTTCCTGGGTCCGGTGCAGTTCGCGGACGGACCGAGCACCGCGCTGACGATCTTCGGGTTCGTCGTCCTGATGAACGTCGTGAACCTCTCCGACGGGATCGACGGGCTGGCCGCCGGGGTCAGCTCGATCGCCGCCGTCGCGATGGGCATCGTCGCCTGGGACCTCAGCTCCGTCCTCTACGGGCACGCGGCGCTGCTGGCCGCCGCCACCGCCGGCGCGGCGCTGGGCTTCCTCGTCCACAACTTCCACCCGGCGCGCGTCTTCATGGGCGACACCGGGGCGATGCTGCTCGGCTACCTGCTCGCGGCGATCGCGGTGGAGGGCTCGGTGAAGACCAACGCGGTCCTCGCCCTCGTCGTCCCGTTCGTGGTGCTCGCCCTCCCGGTGCTCGACACGACGTTCGTCGTGCTCAAGCGCCTGAAGTCCGGCGTCCCGATCTACAACGCCGACCAGAACCACTTCCACCACCGGCTCAGCCGGATCGGCTTCAGCCCGCGGCGGACGGTCGCCTACCTCTACCTGTGGGCGGGGTCGCTGGCCGGGCTCGCGGTCGCGCTGCGGTTCGTCCCGTACTCGGACAACCGCGGCCACTTCGACGTGCTCTGGACGACGGTCATGGGCCTGATCCTCCTCGGCTGCCTCGCGGTGTCGTTCTACCTGGTGACGGTGCTCGAGATCCTCAAGCTGCGGCGGCTCGACGCCCTGCGCCTGCGCCGCAGCCGGCCCGAGGTCACGGAGGACGAGATCGACGCCGACGTCGCCCACGCGCTCGAGACCGGCGAGTTCTCGGCGATCACCGGCGAGCACCGTCCGGTCGGTGGCGCGGACTGACCGGCCGCGGGAGGTCGTGGCGGTCCGGAGCGGCGGGCGGCGGTCGCTCGGCCGGCGGCGCGGGGCGGCTTCAGGTCCGGTCGATGACGCCGGGGTCGAGGCGGCCGTAGATCGCGCGCAGCCACGACGTGGAGATCGCCTCGACGAGCTCCTCCGGGTCGAACGGGTCGCCCTGCACGAACTGCTGGTAGAGCGAGCGCTCGACGCCCCAGACGAGCGCGAACGCCGTCGGCCGCGCCGGGAACGCCGGGGCGTTGCCCGCGGCCTGCTCCAGGACGATCCGCTGCTCGGTCGCGTCGACGAAGCGCTCGATCAGCGTGCGCCAGTGCTCGGCGACGTCCCGCTCGTAGGTCCCGACCTCGACGATCGCCCGCAGCAGCGGACCGTGCTGGACGAACAGCGCCGACACGTCGCGGATCGACCTCAGGAGCGCCTCGTGGCTGATACCGGTGCCCGACCACCAGATGTCGGCCGCGGCGTAGAGCTCGTCGGCGACGGTGACCGTCAGGCGCTCGAGCACCTCGCGCTTGTCTCGGAAGTAGAAGTAGAACGACGTCCGCGAGATCCCGGCGCGCCCTGCGATCCGCTCGACGCCCATGTCGGCGTACGTCTCGCCCTCCGTGAGCAGGTCCTCCATCGCGCGCAGGACGTCCCGCTGGATCCGTTCGCGCTTCGGGGTGCCGTCGGTGCGGCGGGGGGTCGATGCCACCGGGCGAGGGTAGCGTCCGGCCCGCTGTCCCGACGTCCAGCGCCGGACGACAGGGAAGCCGGGTCCGCGCGCGCCCAAGCGGTACAACTCTCGCGTGCAGCAATGGATCTGTGAGCCCTGCGGTTTCATCTACGACCCGGAGGAGGGGGACCCCGACGGCGGCATTCCCCCGGGAACCGCGTTCGAGGACATCCCCGACGACTGGTCCTGCCCGGTCTGCGGCGCGCAGAAGCGCGAGTTCGAGAAGCTCGACGACTGACCGCGGGGGCGCTCCGCGCTCCGCGACGTGCCCACACCGGCCGCGCGCCCCGTCCTCCCGCCCGGAGGACGTGGCCACGAGCCGCACTGTCCAAGCGGCACAACGAGGCGCGTCGGCGCTCGTCTAGGATCGGCGGGGTGCTCGAAGAGCTCCTGCTCCTCGCCGGGGTCCTGCTCGTCGCAGGTCTCGCGGCCTCGCTCTTCGCGGGACGACTACGCGTCCCGGCCCTCGTCGTCTTCCTCCTCCTCGGCGTCCTCGCCGGCCCGGACGAGCTCGCGATCATCGAGACGCGCGACGCGGAGCTCATCCGCGACGTCGGGCTCGTCGCGCTCGTCCTGATCCTCTTCGAGGGCGGCCTGGCGTCGGGCCTCAAGGAGATCCGGCCCGTCGCGGTGCCGGCGATGCTCCTGGCCACGGTCGGCGTCCTGATCACCACGACGGTCGTCGGCACCGTCGCGTTCGTCACGCTGGACGTGAACTTCGAGCAGGGCCTGCTGCTCGGGGCGATCGTGGCGTCGACCGACGGCGCGGCGATCTTCGCCCTGCTGCGCGGGTCGACGCTGCGCAAGCGCCTGGCACGGACGCTCGAGGGCGAGGCCGGGATGAACGACCCGGTGACGGCCCTGCTCGTCATCGGCCTGATCGACCTCAGCAAGGGGGAGGGGTCGGTCCTCGACATCTTCCTGACGATGGCGAGCGAGCTCGCGATCGACGCGGTCGTCGGCACGATCATCGGCCTGCTCGCCGTGCAGGCCTTCCAGCGCGCCCGGCTCGCCAGCGAGGGGCTCTACCCGGTGGCCTCGCTGGCCACGGCGATCCTCGCGTACGCGGTCGCGGCGAACCTCCACGGCTCGGGCCTGCTCTCCGCCTACGCGGCCGGCCTGATCCTCGGGTCGTTCCCGATCCAGGGCAAGCGGTCGATCACGGCCTTCCACGACGGGATCGCGTGGGTCGCGCAGCTCGGCATGTTCCTCGCGCTCGGGCTGCTGGTGTCGCCGCACTCGCTGGGCGACGTGTGGGCCGAGTCGCTCGTGATCACCGCGGCGCTGCTCTTCCTCGGCCGGCCGATCTCGGTGATGGCGATCCTGACGCCGCTGCGGTTCACCGCGCGCGAGCAGATCGCGGTCTCCTGGGCCGGCCTGCGCGGAGCGGTCCCGATCGTCTTCGCCACCTTCCCGGTGATCGCCGGGGTCCCGCGCGCCGACGAGTTCCTGTCGATCGTCTTCTTCGTCGTCGTGCTCACGACGATCCTGCAGGGCGTGACGTTCGAGGGACTCGCCGTGCGGCTCGGCGTCACCACCACCCAGCCCGCGATCGACCGCCCCCTGGTCGAGGTGATGGCGATCCGCGAGCTGGGCGCCGAGGTCGTCGAGGTCCACGTCCGCGAGGGCGACGCGATGGTCGGCGCCCGCGTCAAGGACCTCGGGCTGCCCCGGGACGCCCTGGTCAACGTCCTGGTCCGCGGCGACGAGGCGCTCCTGCCCCGCGGCTCGACGACGCTGGAGCAGGACGACCGGCTCCACGTCCTCTTCCGCCGCGAGGTCGCCGACCAGATCCCGGGGCTCGTGGAGCGCTGGCGGGACGGCCCGGTCGGCCCGGTCGTCCGGCCGGTCCGCCGCCACACCGCGTTCCGCCCGATCTTCCGGGCCGGGCCCTGGGACGCCCGCGACGGCGACCCCGCCGAGCCCCCGTCGGTCACCGGCGTGGAGGTCGTGGAGCGCCTGCGACTGCGCCGCGACCGGCCCGGCGCCCTGGTCGTCCTGGCCGACGGACGCTATGCCGTCTCGGGCGCGATCGCGATCGTCGGGTCCCGTCAGGCGGTCCAGGGGGCCGCGCGACGCAAGCTGCAGGGCGCCCCGGACGACGCGGAGGCCGGGTGGTGGCAGGAGGTCGTCGGGGCCTGCGCGTTCTGACACGAGCCCCCCGCGGACCCCGCCGGGAACGGCCCTCGGGGGCGGCGGACGCCCGTCACATACTGGAGATACGAGGACTTCCGCGTATACGCCCGCGAGCCCGCCCTACGAGTGTGAACGCGCCATCTTCGTATCCGGGGCCACCACTGCTCGTGACGCCTCGCACAAGCACTAGCACAAGGCGGCACGAAACCCCGAAAACCCGCTGGGAAGCAGGCGACACGGCCCCTGGGACTTGTATATGGTGGGGCACCGCCGCCGAACCCCTCCTCACCGCTGCAACGCAGCGGTCCGCGAGGGGAGCTCTGCGTTGCCGATCCGAACGGATCCGACGCAGCCGGCGGAACGCACCACATGGCGCATCCATCCCACACCTGCGAGTCCCCCGATGACCGCTCCCGATCGACCGCCTGCGGGCGGAGCCGTCGCGGGGATGACCATCGTCACGGCGATGGTCCTCGGACTGGCGATCTTCGGCGCGCTCGGCGCGCTGCTCGGATCGCTGGGGCTCGGGTTGATGGTGGGCGCGTTCCTGGGGCTGTTCGGCGGGACCGCCGCGGTGATCGCCCGGTTCCGATGACGCAGGCCGTCCCGATGGGCCCGCCGTGCTGAACATCCGCCTCCTCGACATCGCCTTCGTCGTCGCCGCGCTACCGATCGTGCTGCTGCTCGGCGCGCCGGTCGTCGGCTGCGTCGTCGCCACCGTCGTGTGGATCGTCCAGCGCGTCGTCGCCGGCCTCGTCGAGGGCAAGGCCCAGGCGCAGGACGACCCCCGCGCCGCCCTGAAGCTCAACTTCGTCGCGATGATGGCGCGCGTCTGGCTCATCTGCCTGGCGATCGTCCTCTGCGGCGTCGCGGTGGACCGCCGCGACGGCGCCGCGGCCGCGGCGACGATGCTCGTCGCCTTCACGGTCTACCTGGCCGTCACCCTCCTGACCCGCACCACCGACAGGAAGTCTGTCCACGCATGAGCACTCGCGCGAAGGTCTTCTCCGGCCTCGGCATCTACGTCGCCCTGATGGTCATCGTGGTCGCGATCTTCGGCTTCAGCCGGATCGACGACTCGCCGTTCAAGCCGGAGAACGAGTTCAAGCTCGATCCGTGGATCGACCTCGGCTTCATGTCGATCAACAAGGCCGTCCTGTACATCGTGCTGGCCGGCGTGTTCACCATCGGCACGATGGTCTACATCGCCAACCGGATGCAGGCCAAGCCGAACCGCACGCAGACCCTCATCGAGCTCATCTACGAGCAGATGAAGAGCGTCGCCGGCGGCAACATGGACCAGCGCATGGCGACGAAGTGGTTCCCCTTCATCGCGACGCTCTTCCTGTTCATCTGGTTCTCGAACCTGATCGGCTACATCCCGCTGCCGACGAACTCGGAGCACACGTTCGACGTCCTCGGCGTCGCGGTCCCGAGCTTCGCGCTGTACGCGGCGACGGCGAACCTCTCCGTCCCGCTGGTCCTCGCGATCCTCGTGTTCGTCTTCTACACGTTCGAGGGCATCCGGGTCCACGGCTTCGCCGGCTACTTCAAGAGCCTCGTGCCGGCCGGCGTCCACGGTCCCATGGCGGCGTTCATCTGGGTGCTGGAGCTCATGTCGAACTTCATGCGCCTGATCTCGCTCTCCGTGCGTCTCTTCGCCAACATCCTTGCCGGCCACCTGATCATCCTGTTCATGAGCGGCGGCCTGGCCGTCCTGCTCGGACTCGAGGTCGTCGGCATCATCGCCCTTCCCGCCGGCATCCTGCTCTATCTCTTCGAGATCGGGCTGGTTGCCACCCTGCAGGCCTTCATCTTCGCCACTCTCACGGCCATCTACATCGGTGGCGCCGTGTCCGAGTCCCACTGAGTCATCAAAGGAGCAGTACCGTGGACCTGACGATCATCACGCAGCTCGCCGCCGTGGACGACGCGTCCGACGCCGGCAAGGCCATCGCCCTCGCCCTCGGCGGCGGCCTCGGCGCCGCCGGCGCCGGCATCGGCATCGGCTACCTCTTCGGCAGCGTCGTGCAGGCGCTCGTGCGCCAGCCGGAGCTCAAGGACGAGATCACGAGCATCCAGTGGCTCGGCTTCGCCCTCACGGAGGCCGTGTTCTTCTACGGCCTCGTCGCGGGCCTGCTGGCCTTCTTCCTCTAAGCCGGGTTGAGCATGCTCCTTTCCACCATCGCGCTCGCCGCGACCGAGGCCGGCGCGGAGGACGAGGGCGGTAGCTTCCTCGTCTCGCCGACGACCGGCACGATGATCTGGACGTTGCTGGTCTTCGTCCTCGCCTGGATCATCCTGGCCAAGGTGGCGTTCCCCAAGATCGGTGAGGCGCTCGACAAGCGCCAGGCCGCGATCGCCGAGTCGATCGAGGCCGCTGAACGCGACCGCAAGGAAGCGGAGCAGCTCGCCGCGGAGAACCGCCAGAACCTCCTCGAGGCCCGGACGCACGCCGAGGACATCCTCACGCGCGCCCGGAAGTCCGCCGACGCCCACGAGGCGAAGGCCCGCGAGGATGCGAAGACCAAGGGTGAGGAGATCCTGGAGCAGGCGCGCAAGGACATCGAGTCCGAGACGCGTCGCGCGATCAGCGAGATCCGCTCCGAGGTCGCCGACCTCACGATCCTGGCCACGGCCAAGGTCACCGGCAAGACGCTCGACGGGGACGACCAGCGTCGCCTGATCGAGGATGCACTCGACGGACTCGACTTCTCCGCGTTGAGCGGCGAGCAGCGGAGGTAGGACGATGGACCAGATCTCCCGCGTGTACGGCCGGTCGCTGTTCGAGGTGGCCCAGGAGCGCGACGTGATCTCCGAGGTGCGCGAGCAGCTCGGCCAGATCGTCGACGCGCTCTCGGAGTCCCGCGAGCTCCAGCTGTTCCTCGCCTCGCCGCAGTTCTCCTCGACGGAGAAGCGCGACGGGCTGCGTCGGGCGATCGACGGCGCCGAACCCATCGTCGCCAACCTCCTCGACGTCATGGTCGAGAACCAGCGGCTCTCGCTGCTGCCGGAGGTCCGTCGTGAGTTCGACTCGCGCTACGACGACCTCCACAAGGTCCTGCCCGTCCGGATCTCGACCGCGATCGAGCTGGACGAGGAGACCACCGCCCGGATCGGCCGCCAGGTCGGCGAGGGAACGGGCCGCGAGGTCCATCTCACCACCGAGGTCGATCCGGACCTCATCGGCGGCATCGTGCTGCGCGTCGGGAACCAGATCCTCGACGCCTCCATCCGTCAACGACTCGAAAACCTGCGTCGACAGGTGGCGACGGCGTAGTCCGCCGTCGTCGATCGCCACTTCCGTAGGAGCCCTGCACCATGCAGATCAAGCCTGATGAGATCACCAGCATCCTCAAGAGCCGCATCGAGGGTCTCGATGCCGGCGCCGCGTCGCTGACCGAGGTCGGCACGGTGCTGTCCGTCGCGGACGGCATCGCCCGCATCCACGGCCTCGACAACGCCGGCTCGTTCGAGATGCTCGACCTGCCGCACGGCGTGACGGGCCTGGCCCTGAACCTCGACGCCGACTCCGTCGGCGCCGTGCTGTTCGGCGACTGGCAGCGGGTCGTCGAGGGCGACACCGTCAAGCGCACCGGCAACCAGCTGCAGATCCCGGTGGGCGACGCCCTCCTGGGCCGCATCGTCTCGCCGCTCGGCGTGCCGCTGGACGGCAAGGGCCCGATCGAGACGACGGAGACCCGTCCGCTCGAGTTCAAGGCTCCGGGCATCATCTCCCGCAAGCCGGTCACCGAGCCGCTGCAGACGGGCATCAAGGCGATCGACGCCATGATCCCGATCGGCCGCGGCCAGCGCGAGCTGATCATCGGCGACCGCCAGACGGGCAAGACGTCCGTCGCGATCGACGCGATCATCAACAACAAGGACTCCGGCGTCATCTCGGTGTACGTCGCCATCGGTCAGCGCATGGCCTCGGTCGTGCAGATCGCCCAGACGCTCGCCGAGAACAACGCGCTGGACACGACGATCATCGTCGCCGCGTCCGCCGACGAGGCCGCGCCGATCAAGTTCGTCGCGCCGTACGCCGGTGCCGCGATGGCCGAGCACTTCCTCTACAACGGCGGGCACACGCTCGCCGTGTACGACGACCTGACGAAGCACGCGTTCGCGTACCGCCAGATGTCGCTGCTGCTGCGCCGCCCGCCGGGCCGCGAGGCGTACCCGGGCGACGTCTTCTACCTGCACTCGCGCCTGCTCGAGCGCTCGGTGAAGCTGTCCGACAAGCTCGGCGGCGGTTCGATGACGGCGCTGCCGATCATCGAGACGCAGGCGGGCGACGTGTCGGCCTACATCCCGACGAACGTCATCTCGATCACCGACGGCCAGATCTTCCTCGAGCCGAAGCTCTTCTACTCGGGCGTCCGCCCGGCCATCAACGTCGGCATCTCGGTGTCGCGCGTCGGCTCCTCGGCGCAGACGAAGCCGATGAAGAAGGTCCAGGGCGGCCTGAAGCTCGCGCTCTCGCAGTACCGCGAGCTCGAGGCCTTCGCCCAGTTCGGCTCCGACCTCGACGCCGACACCCGCGCGACCCTGTCGCGGGGCGAGCGCCTCGTGAAGACGCTGAACCAGGGCGAGCGCTCGCCGCTGACCGTCGGCGAGCAGGTCCTGCAGATCTTCGCCGCGACCAACGGCTACCTCGACCGCATCACGGCCGACCGCGTCGAGGAGTACCAGTCGCGCCTCATCGAGGCCGCCGCCGGCTCCATCGCCGACGTCGTGAAGAAGATCGACGACGGCGACTGGTCCGACGAGACGCAGGCCGCCGCCAAGGACTTCGTCGCCAAGTTCACCGAGCAGGACTTCGGCTACGAGCTCGACGAGGACGGCGAGCCGCTCGAGACGGCCACGGCCTGATGCGCGCGCCGTCCCGACGAGCCGAGAGGAGCTAGCCCATGGCGCAGAGTGACGTCAAGGCCCGCATCGGGTCGGTTCAGAACATCCGCAAGATCACGCGGGCGATGGAGATGGTCTCGGCCGCGCGCCTGCGCAAGGCCGAGGACCGGGCCTCCTCCCTGCGTCCGTACGCCGACGCCCTGCGCCGGATGACCCGCCAGGCCGCCGCGGCGGCCGGCGCAGGCGAGCTGCAGTCGCAGCCCGTCCTGCGGACGCACGACCAGGAGAACACGGTCGGACTGGTGCTCGTCACCGCCGACCGCGGCCTGGCCGGCGCGTTCAACTCGCAGATCCTCCGCGCCGGGCTCACCCGCGCGGCGGAGCTCGAGGCCGAGGGGAAGACCGTCGTCTTCTACGCGAGCGGTCGCCGCGGCGTCTCGTCGCTGACGTTCCGCAACAAGGAGCTGGCGGGCGAGTACACCGGCTTCACCGACGCGCCGTCCGCCCGCAACGCGAGCGACATCGCGGACGATCTGGTCGGGGCGTTCGTCGACGACAAGATCGACCGCGTCGAGGTCTTCTACAACAGCTACGTGTCGCCGCTGGTGCAGGAGGTCCGTCAGGAGACCCTCCTGCCGCTGGCCGCCGCGAGCGTGGTCGGGGGCGACGACGACGTCGCCGACGAGCCCGCCGCCGAGGAGCCCACGGGCGCCAAGGCGATGGTCGAGTACGAGCCCGACGACCCGGCCGAGCTGCTCGCCGAGCTCGTCCCGGAGTTCGTGCAGGTCTCGCTCCTGCGCGCCCTCCTGGAGTCCGCCGCCTCGGAGCACGGTGCCCGCATGAGCGCCATGCGCAGCGCCTCCGAGAACGCCGCCGACGTGATCAAGAACCTGACGCTGGCCATGAACCGCGCCCGTCAGGCCGACATCACGCAGGAGATCATGGAGATCGTCGCCGGCGCCGAGGCCCTGAACTGATGCTGCACTCCAGCGTCGCTTCCGCCGCCTCCGCCGGCATCCGCAGCACCCCGACCACGCTCGTCGCCGAGCCCGTCGGTCCGTCCACCACCTCCGCTCGCACCGAGTAAGGAAGAACTCATGGAAGCCGCAACCGCTACCAACACCGGTCGGGTCGAGCAGATCCAGGGCGTCGTCATCGAGGCGGTGTTCCCGGACAAGCTGCCCGAGATCAACTTCGCGATCGAGACGACGATGCCGGACGGCTCGACGCTCGTGCTCGAGGTCCAGCAGCACCTGGGCGACGACCGCGTCCGCGCCGTCGCCATGGACTCGACCGACGGCCTGGCTCGTGGGGTCGAGGTCCGCGACCTCGGCGGCCCGATCTCCGTGCCCGTCGGCACGGCCGTCCTCGGCCGCATCTTCAACGTCCTCGGCGAGACCATCGACGAGGGCCCGGAGCTCGGCGAGCACGAGCTGTGGGGGATCCACCGTCCCGCGCCGAAGGTCGAGGACCTGACGCCGACGACCGAGATGTTCGAGACCGGCATCAAGGTCATCGACCTGCTGGCCCCGTACGCCAAGGGCGGCAAGATCGGCCTGTTCGGCGGCGCCGGCGTCGGCAAGACCGTCCTCATCCAGGAGCTCATCAACAACCTGGCGCAGGAGCACGGCGGACTGTCCGCGTTCTGCGGCGTCGGCGAGCGCTCCCGCGAGGGCACCGACCTGTACCTGGAGATGCAGGAGTCGGGCGTCATCGACAAGACGATGCTCGTCTTCGGCCAGATGAACGAGCCGCCCGGAGCCCGCATGCGCGTGGCCCTGACGGGTCTGACGATGGCGGAGTACTTCCGTGAGCAGGGCGGCCAGGACGTGCTGCTCTTCATCGACAACATCTTCCGCTTCGTCCAGGCCGGCTCCGAGGTCTCGGCGCTCCTGGGTCGTATGCCGTCGCAGGTCGGCTACCAGCCGACGCTCGAGTCCGAGATGGGTCAGCTCCAGGAGCGGATCACGTCGACCCGCCAGGGCTCGGTCACGTCCGTGCAGGCCGTCTACGTGCCTGCCGACGACCTGACCGACCCGGCGCCGGCCTCGGTGTTCGCGCACCTGAACGCCACGACGTCGCTGTCCCGCGCGATCTCCGAGAAGGGGATCTACCCGGCCGTCGACCCGCTCGACAGCTCGTCGACGATCCTGAAGCCCGAGGTCGTGGGCCAGGAGCACTACGACATCGCGAACCAGGTCAAGGAGATCCTGCAGCGTTACAAGGAGCTGCAGGACATCATCGCCATCCTCGGCATCGACGAGCTGGGCGAGGAGGACAAGATCCTCGTGCAGCGCGCCCGCAAGATCGAGCGCTTCCTGTCGCAGCCGTTCCACGTCGCCGAGCAGTTCACCGGCGCCCCGGGCCAGTACGTGCCGATCGCCGAGACCGTGCGGTCCTTCAAGGAGCTCCTCGAGGGCAAGCACGACGACCTGCCCGAGTCCGCCTTCCTCCTCAAGGGCTCGATCGACGACGTCGTCGAGGCCGCCAAGAAGGGCTGATCGGAATGGCGTACACGCCGTTCCAGGCCGACGTCCTCTCGCCCGGGGGCCAGGTGTTCTCGGGCGAGGTCCAGCAGATCTCGACGCGCACCGTCTCGGGTGAGCTGGGCGTGCTCCGCAAGCACCAGCCCCTGCTCGGCCGCCTCGAGGCCGGCGAGCTGCGCCTGTACCTGCCGGAGGACGGCGAGGTCAAGCGCTTCGTCCAGACCGGCGGCTACATCCAGGTCGCCGGCGACACGGGCGTCCTGCTGCTCGTCGACGAGGCCTTCCCCGTCGAGGAGTACGACCGTGCCGACGCCGAGGACCGCCAGGCCAAGGCCGTCGCGCGCCTCGAGCAGTCCGAGCCGGGCACCGAGCAGCACCGCCTTGCGCTCGCCGGCAAGAAGCGGGCCGACGCGCTCGTGAAGCTCGCCGACACACTCGAGAAGCGCTAGGCGGGCGGCCCTCCGGGGCCGCCACCGGCGGGAACGACGAAGGGCCCGGATCGCAGCGATCCGGGCCCTTCGTCGTCGTGGGCTCCGCCCGCGGTGCTCCGGCCGCGCGGCCGGAGCGGAGGCCGGGGGCTAGAAGCCGCCGTTGTAGTTGTAGATGAGGATCAGGAACATGCCGACGAGCGCGACGACGGCGCTCACGGCGAAGCTGACGGTGCTCGGGACGAGGCTGATGTTCTCGTCCTCGTGGTCCTTGTTGGGGTGCTCGATGTCGCTCATCCGGTCCTCCGTCGTGGTGAAGACGGCCATCTTCGCAGGTGCGGGCGCCGGCGCGGGGTCGCGCCGCGCCCGCGGACGGCCGGCGGGGGCGTCGCCGGGCGACGGCGTCCGCGGCGCCCACCTATCCTCCGTCCATGGACGAACGGCTGCTCACGGAGCGGCTGGTCGGGTACGACACCTCGAAGTCGGAGGGCCTGCGGGCCGCCGGGGGGTTCGTCAAGGGCTGGCTGGAGTCACACGGCATCGACGCCTCGGAGCGCGATCACGACGGGCTGCCCGTGCTGCTCGCGACGATCGGCTCGGATGCACCGGGCGCCCCGACGGTGATCCTGCACGGGCACCTCGACGTCGTCCCGGCCCACGACGAGCAGTTCACGCCCACGCGCGACGGGGACCGGCTCTACGGCCGCGGCACGTACGACATGAAGGGCGGGCTCTCGGCGATGCTCTGCGCCGTCCGCGACTGCGCCGCCGAGATCCGCGACCGGGGCGAGGCGACGCCGATGTCGGCCGTCCGTGTCCACCTGGTGGTCGTCCCGGACGAGGAGAGCGAGCAGGTCGACCGCCGCTCGACCGACGCGCTCGTGAAGGCGGGCGTGCTGCACGGGGACTTCGCGATCACCGGCGAGCCGACCGAGCTGCACATCGGCGTCCAGGCCAAGGGGGTCCTCGCGGTGCGGCTCGCGGTCCACGGCGTCTCCGCCCACGGCTCCACGCCCTGGCTGGGCGACAACGCCGCCCTGAAGGCCTTCGACGTCTTCCGCCGGATCGAGACGCTGCCGTTCAGCCGGCAGAGCAGCGACCTCTACGACCGCCCGTCGATCAACCTCTCCCGGATCCGCGGCGGCGACGCCTTCAACATGGTCCCGGACCGCTGCGAGATCACGGTGGACATCCGCTTCGTCCCCGGCCAGGACCCGAAGGAGATCCTGCGGCAGATCCGCGCGATCCCGGACGTCGAGGTCCTGAAGGTGCTCGAGCGGGCCCCCGCGGTCGTCTCGCGGTCCAACCCCTTCGTGGTCGCGCTGCGCGACGCCGTCGCCACGACGGGGGAGGGCGCCGGCATGGCCGTCGGCCGCGAC
The DNA here is from genome assembly GCF_040675535.1 of Patulibacter sp. NPDC049589. Taxonomy (NCBI): domain Bacteria; kingdom Bacillati; phylum Actinomycetota; class Thermoleophilia; order Solirubrobacterales; family Patulibacteraceae; genus Patulibacter; species Patulibacter sp. NPDC049589. The sequence goes on from NZ_JBFAPC010000002.1 coordinate 15,427, forward strand.
GGCGCGTCCGACGCGTTCGCGTTCCTCGAGGCCGGGATCCCCGCGGTCGAGTTCGGTCCCAGCGGCAACGGCCACCACGGCCCCGAGGAGTGGGTCTCGGTGGCGTCGCTGGCGCGCTACCGCAGCGCGCTCGTCGAGTTCCTGCGGTCGGTCCCCGCCGCCGTGGCCGGGGCGCCCGACGGCCCGCACGGCGGCGGCTAACGACGTTTCCGTCCCGGGCCGCGTGAGGCCGCCCGCCGCGCGCGCGGTGTACCCTCACGGGTCTATGTCCGCAGCGCGTGAGCCCATCGGTGTGATCGGTACCGGATACGTCGGGTTGGTGACGGCGGCCGGTTTTGCGGAGCTCGGCAGCGATGTCGTGTGTGTCGACATCGATGCGGAGAAGATCGCGCGGCTGGAGGCGGGGGAGATCCCGATCTACGAGCCCGGTCTTGCGGAGCTGGTGGCGAAGAACCGCTCGCGCTTGACGTTCACGACCGACATCTCGCAGGCGCTGGATCGGGCGCGACTGCTGTTCGTGGCGGTCGGGACGCCGCCGACGTACTCCGGAGACGCGGATCTCTCCGCGGTGCACGCGGTCGTCGGTGCGATGCCGGCGTCGGACTCGCACGCGCTGATCATGAAGTCGACGGTCCCGGTCGGGACGGGCAAGGCGATCAAGCGCGAGTTCGAGGCGCAGGGCAAGTCGGGGTTCCGGTACGTGTCGTGCCCGGAGTTCCTGAAGGAGGGCACCGCGGTGGCCGACTTCCTGCGTCCGGATCGCGTCGTCGTCGGTGACGACGGCGACTGGGCCGGCGACGCGGTCGTCGATCTGTACCGGCCGCTCCTCAACAGCGAGCACGGCGGTCGGGGTCCGGCGGCACCGTTGGGCGAGCTGGTCCGGACCGACATCGCGTCGGCGGAGATGGTGAAGCTCGCCTCCAACGCGTTCCTGGCGACGAAGATCTCGTTCATCAACGAGATCGCGAACGTGTGCGAGGAGACCGGCGCGGACGTCGTCGAGGTCGCCAAGGGCATGGGCTTGGACGAGCGGATCGGCCCGAAGTTCCTGAACGCGGGCATCGGGTTCGGTGGGTCGTGCTTCCCGAAGGACGTGACGGCGCTGAAGCAGCTGGCCGGCAACTCGGGGTACCACTTCCAGCTGCTGAACTCGGTGATCGAGGTCAACGAGTTGCAGAAGCGCCGCGTGATCGGGAAGCTCGAGAAGCACCTCGGGACGCTGGTCGGCAAGCGGATCGCGCTCTTGGGTCTGGCGTTCAAGCCGAACACGGACGACATGCGCGAGGCGTCGTCGCTGGTGCTGGCGGCGCGGCTGCAGGCGGCGGGGTCGACGGTCGTGGCGTTCGATCCGATCTCGGCGGACGTCGCGCGGCCGATGCTGCGTGGGGTCGAGCTGGCCGACGACGCGCTGTCGGCGGCCAAGGACGCCGACGCGGTGGTGCTGGTGACGGAGTGGCAGGAGTTCCGTGACCTGGACTTCGACGCGCTGATCGGCGCGATGGCCGGCGACGTGCTGGTCGACGGTCGCAACGCGCTGGACGGCGCGGCGGCCGCGGCGGCCGGATTCCGCTACGAGGGGATGGGCCGACCCGCCCACCGCCCCGTCGCGCAGCCGGTCTCCAAGGCCTGAGTCGGTGCCCTCCACCCAGGCGGTCATCCTCGTCGGCGGGAAGGGGACCCGCCTGCGGCCCCTGACGTCCAACCGCCCCAAGCCGATCGTCCCGCTGGTCGACCGGCCGTTCATGGCCTACATGCTCGAGTGGGTCGCCTCGCACGGCATCACCGACGTGATCATGTGCTGCGGCTTCCTCGCGGACGCGATGGTCGAGGAGATCGGCGACGGCCGGCGCTACGGGCTGAACATCACCTGGGTCGTCGAGCCGTCCCCGCGCGGGACCGCCGGTGCGCTCTGGTACGCCCAGCCGCACCTGCGGGACGAGCGCTTCCTGATGCTCAACGGCGACGTCCTGACCGACATGGACCTGACGGCCCAGATGGTCGCCCACGAGCAGACCGGCGCCGTCGGCACGCTCGCCCTCGTCCCGGTCGAGGACCCGACGGCGTACGGGCTCGTGCGCCTGCACCCCGACGACTCGGTCCGCGGATTCCTCGAGAAGCCCACCCCGGAGCAGATCGACACCGACCTGATCTCCGCCGGCGCGTACGTCCTGGAGCCGTCGGTCTTCGACCTGATCCCGAAGGACCGCCTCGTCTCGATCGAGCGCGAGGTCTGGCCGAAGCTCGTGGGCAACGGCCTGTACGGCTGCGTGCACCGCGGCCGCTACTGGATGGACATCGGGACGCCGCAGCGCTACCTCGAGGGCACGCAGGACATCCTCTCCTGGCGCGTGCGCACGAAGGTCGCCGAGCGCCTGCGGGACGGCCCCGTCGACCCGTCGGCGGTGATCGGCGAGGGCTCGGTCGTCGACCGGGCCGCGCTGGTGGACCGCGACGCCCGGATCGGGCCGCGGGTCACCGTCGGCACGGGCTCCGTCGTCGGCCCCGGCGCCGTCATCAGCGAGAACGTGATCCTCGAGAACGCCGTCGTGCTCGCGGGCGCGAAGGTCGGCAAGGACTCGCGGCTGCGCGACTGCGTCGTCGGCGTCGACGCGGTCCTGGGTACCGGCGTGATCATGTCCGACGCGGCGATGGTCGGCGACGGCGCGCAGGTCGGCGACGGCAACGTCCTGTCGCACGGGATGCGCGTCGGCCCCGGCGCGACGCTCGCCCCGGGCGCCGTCTGGTTCTGAGCCCCGCGCCTTCCGGGGCGCCGTCCGCGCGGCGCCGCGCCACGATCGGCGGCACGACCGCGGGGGCTCTGCGATGCTCTCGGTGATGACCGAGACCGCATCCACCTCCGTTCTCGACGCCGCCGTGGTGGCGGCCGTCGATCCGTCCGACCAGGTGGCCGACACCCTGGCGATGGGCGACCACCTCCGCGATGCGATGTGGAAGGCCGAGTCCGCGAACCTGGGCAGCTGGGACAGCCGCGGCGGCCTCGTCGTCGCCGGCATGGGCGGCTCCGCCGTCGGCGGCATCCTCGCGCGCGCGGCGCTCGCCGACCAGGCCGGCCGGCCGATCCTCTCGGCCAAGGGCTACGAGCTCCCGCCGTGGACGACCGACGACACCACGGTCCTCTGCGCCAGCTACAGCGGCGACACCGAGGAGACGCTCGCGTGCTTCGAGGCCGCCGGCGTCATCGGCGCGCGCCGCGTCGTCGTGACCTCGGGCGGCGAGCTCGGCCGCCTCGCCCGCGAGGAGGGCGTCCCCGTGATCCCCGTCGCCGGCGGCCTGCAGCCCCGCGCCGCCGTCGGCTACATGCTCGTCGCCGTCCTGGAGACGGCCGCGGCCTGCGGCGCCGGCCCGTCGCTCCGCGCCGAGCTCGACGTCGCCGCCGATGCGCTGGACACCCTCGCGGGCGAGTGGGGCCCGGGCGGCCCCGACGACGGCGAGGCCAAGACGCTGGCCCGCGCCCTGCACGGCACGGTCCCGGTGATCACCGGCATGGGCCTCACGGCGCCGGTCGCGTACCGCTGGAAGTGCCAGATCAACGAGAACGCCGAGGTCCCGGCGTTCTGGGGCGAGCTCCCCGAGGTCGACCACAACGAGATCGTCGGCTGGAGCGCCGCCGCGAGCGTCGGCAAGCTCTCCGCCGTCCTGCTCGAGGACTGCGACGCGCACCCGCGCCTGGTGCGCCGCGCCGAGCTCACTGCGGAACTCATCCGCGACCAGTCCGCCGGTGTCTTCCGCATCCAGTCACGGGGCGAGACCGCCGTCGAGCGCGTCCTCTCCCTGGTGCTCCTGGGCGACCTCGTGTCGCTCTACCTGGCGGTCCTGCGCGGCACGGATCCGGCGCCGGTCGACGTGATCCAGCGCCTCAAGGAGCGCCTGGCCGAGGACGATTGAGGCGGCGTACGCGGTCGGGGCCACGCCGACCGCACGACCGTCCCAATCTTCGGCTAGGAACCGGGCCCCGGGACTGTGCGATCGGATGGGCCATGGCCCCAGAGGGTGCGGTAGCGTAGCCGAGGTGCTGCCCGCCATGGTCCTCGCCGCCGGTCTCGGAACCCGACTCCGGCCCCTCACCTTCGAGCTGCCCAAGCCGATGGTCCCGCTGTTGGATCGACCGGCCATGGCCCATACGGTCGATCTCCTGCACCACCACGGGATCGACCGGATCGTCGCGAACCTGCACTACTTCCCGGACACGATCCGGGACTACTTCGGCGACGAGCTGACGTACGTGCAGGAGGCGGAGCTGCTCGGCACCGCCGGCGGCGTGCGCAACGCGAAGGACTTCTTCGGTGACGAGCCCTTCCTCGTGCTCTCCGGCGACGCCCTGACCGACCTGGACGTCTCCAAGCTCGTCGAGCGCCACGAGGCCGCCGGCGGGGTCGCGACGCTCTGCGTCAAGCGCGTGACGGAGACCAGCGAGTACGGCGTCGTCCTGACGGACGAGGACGGCCGGATCACCGGCTTCCAGGAGAAGCCCGATCCCGCGGAGGCCCTCTCGGACCTCGCCAACTGCGGGATGTACATCTTCTCCCCGGAGATCTTCGACTACTTCCCGGACACCCCGTTCGTGGACTGGGCCAACGACGTCTTCCCGGCCCTGCTGGCCGCCGACGTGCCCTTCCACGTCTACGAGATGGACGAGTACTGGAACGACGTCGGCGCGCTCGACGAGCTCCGCAACGGCACGTTCGACGCGCTCAGCGGCGCCCTGCGCCTCGAGGCGCTCCCGGACGCCGGCCCCGACGCGATCATGGTCGGCACCGGCTCGTCGCTGGACGCCGCGGCGCTGGTGGAGGGCCCGGTCTGGGTCGGCCGGGACGTCGAGATCGGCGCCGGCGTGCGCCTGCAGGGCCCGCTCGTCCTCGGCGACGGCGTCGTCGTGGGGGAGGGCGCCGCGATCAAGCGCTCGATCGTCCTGCCCGGGACGACGATCCAGGCGAACACGATCCTCATCGAGGCGATCACCGGCTCGACCGGCATCGTCGCGTCGCTGCGCCCGCGCACCGACACCCGCCTGAGCGCCTCGTAGGAGGACGATCGACCCCGGGTGCCGCCCGCGTAGGCGTAGGCGCACCCGCGGAGTGCCGCGGAGTGGCGTCAGATCCGCATGAAGCCCGTGTCGGCGGCGCGGCGGGCGGCCTCGGCGTCCGCCTCCGCCGCGGCGTCGTCCGCGGCGGCCTTGGCCTCGGCACGGTCCATCAGCCGCTCCTCGCGCTGCGCCTGGACCTCGGCCTCGCGCAGGCCGCGCATGAAGAGGACGCCGAAGGCCACGCCCATGATCAGGACCTGCTCGGTGGCCATCAGCGCGCCGGACATCATCTGGTCCGTGGTCGGCGCCAGGTTCCACCAGGCGGGCTGGTCGTCGTAGAAGCTGTAGAGCGCCCGCGGGGCGAACGTCAGCGCCATGCCGAGCAGGCCGACCGTCACCTTGGTGACGCCCATGTAGGCCATCGGCCCCATGCTCGTCATGCGGTCGCGCGACGGGATCGGGCGGAGCAGGTGCCACCAGTAGAGGAAGCCGACGGTCGTGAACGTCATGTGCTCCAGCAGGTGGATGGAGTCGTGGCGGCTCGCGGCGTCGTAGAGGACCGGCGCGTGCCAGATCCACATGCCCAGCGTGTAGCCGACGAGGCCGAACCACGGCTTGGCGAGGAACCCGATGCGCTGCTCGATCCACTGCACCCGCCGGGTGATCGGGCGCATGATCACGCGATTGAGCCCGAACAGGGTGAACAGCGGGAACACGTCCAGCAGCAGCAGGTGCTGGATCATGTGGAAGATGAAGAGGTGGTCGCCGAGCCCGTCGATCGGGTTGCCCTGGGCGACCACGATCGTCAGGCCGCCGCAGAAGAAGCAGACGAGGCGCCAGACCGGCGCCTGGGCCCGGTCGGAGGAGCGGCGCACCGTGATCCACCGGCGGATGTAGACCGCCCAGAGGATGCACGCGAGGATCAGCGGAGCGGGCTCGACACCCCAGGTGATTGGCGGCGACACGACTGCGAAGTGTTGCACTCCGGCCCTTCTTCCGACCCACCCCTCCCGGGCAGGATGGCAGCGTGCCACGTGCCCGGGACCTGCTTGCCGTCCTCGTCGTCCCGGAGCGCTGCCTGCACTGCCGCGCGCCGGCCGCGCGCGCCGGCGCCCTGCTCTGCGACGGCTGCCGCCGGGCCCTGCCCTGGCTCGGCGTCGGCGGCTGCGCGCGCTGCGGTCTGCCGGGCCCGTGCCCTCCCGGTCGCTGCCCGGCCCGCGGCGCCGCCTTCCGTGCCGCCTGGGCGCCGCTGGCGTACGAGGGCCCGGCCCGGTCGCTGGCGTTGGCGGGCAAGGAGCGCGCCGCCCGTCGCGTGGCGTCGTGGTTCGCGGCGGCGATGACCGCCCGCGCGCCCGCCCGCGTGACCGGGTCCGTCCAGGCCGTGGTCCCGGTGCCCGCCGACCCGGTGCGCGGGCGACGGCGCGGGGAGGACCACGCGAGGCTGCTCGCGGTGGCGGTCGCCGCGGCGCTCGACGTCCCGTGCCTGCCGGTGCTGGCGCGCCCGCGCGCCGCCGTCGCCCAGCACCACCAGAGCCGCGCGGGCCGGCGCCGCGTGCCGCGCCCCGTGCTGGTCGCACCGCCGCCGGACCGCGTGCTGCTCGTCGACGACGTGCACACGACCGGGGCGACGCTCCGCGCCGCGGCGGCGGTCCTGCACGACGGTGGCGCGCGGAGGGTCACCGCGCTGACGGCCCTGCGGACGCTGCGATGACCCGGCATGGAGCGCCCGGGACGCGCCGGGCGTGCCGCGCGGCACCCGCCCGTCCCGGGGCCCTCGGCGCCCGCCACGTGGAGCCGTGCGCACCGAGCGACTACCGTTGCGCCCAGCGATGAAGCAGCAGCTGCGCCCCCTCTTCGACCGCGTCGTCATCAAGGAGCTCGATCCGGACCGGGTCCGGCGCTCCGGGCTCGTGATCCCGCCCGGGTCCCACGAGCCCCCGCCGCAGCACGGCATCGTGCTCCGCGTCGGTCCCGGACTGGACTGGTGGCAGCAGGCGGGCGTCCGGATGCCCGTGCAGCCCGGGGACCACGTGGTCTTCCCCGCGGCGGCCGGCACCTGGATCGACGTGGAGGAGGAGCGCCTCCTCGTCTGCCGGGTCGGCGAGCTCCTCGGCGCGCTCGACGCGATCGACGGCGACGCCCCCGTCGACCGCGAACGCGACGACGACTGACGCCGACCGGCGGGGGCCGACTTACCGCGGTCCGCGGTCCGCTTCCGGGCCGGTCGGGACGCCGTACGCCAGTGGCGCGCTGGCGCTAGCAGGGTCCGCCGAGGAAGGCCAGCGCCACCCGTCCATAGCACGGGCGCTGCCGACGCGTCGGCAGCCCTTGCGCCGCACGGGTGGGGGCTGTTACCTTCGCGTTACCGCTGGATTCCAACCCCAAAAAGGAGCGCCATGCGGATCGAAGTGAAGGGTCGCAACTACCCGGTCACTGAGGAGATGCGTGACTGCGTCACGCGTCGCTTCCGGAAGGTCGATGCCCAGGTCTCGGAGTTCGCCGAGCTGGAGATCGAGCTGTCGGAGGCCCGGAACCCGGCCATCGCCGAGCCCTTCCAGGCCTCGGCGACGCTGCGACTCAAGGGGGTGACGCTCCGATCCCACGACTCCAGTCGCGACATGAAGCACGCGATCCACCTGATCGAGGAGGAGCTGACGCGGCAGGTGAAGCGCCACAAGGTCCAGCGCCGCCACCGTCGCGACGCCCGCCGTACCGTCCAGGCGCGCCGCTCCAGCGCCGAGGGCGCTGCCCCGCCCGCCTGATCCCCGACGTCTCGTCCCCGACGCCCTCGGCGCCGCCCCACGGGTGGTGCCGAGGGCGTTTGGTCGTTCCGGGGCCGACACGATCGACCCCGTCAGCGTCCTCGTGGTCGGACGATCGCCGGTCCCCGCGGGGGAGGCGGGTGGGCAACGGAAGGCCGCTGGTACGCTGGCCTCATGGGGATTCTTTCGCGCGCGCTGAGCATCGGCGAGGGCAAGCTGCTGCGCGAGTACGAGAAGCGCGTCGCACGCATCACCGCCTTCGAGCCCGAGCTCGAGCTCGCAGACGACGCCGAGTTGCTCGAGCGCTTCACGGGCCTGCGCGAGCAGTCGCGCAACGGCCGCAGCCTCGACGACCTACTGCCGGAGACCTTCGCGGTCGTCCGCGAGCAGTCCAAGCGCACGCTCGGCATGCGGCACTTCGACGTCCAGCTGATCGGCGGCCAGGTGCTGCACGGCGGCTCGATCGCCGAGATGCGCACGGGCGAGGGCAAGACGCTGACCGCGACGCTGGCGATCGCGCTCAACGCGCTGCCCGGCAACGGCGTCCACCTCGTCACGGTCAACGACTACCTCGCGGCGCGCGACGCCGAGTGGATGGGCCGGCTCTACAACGCGCTGGGCCTCTCGATCGGCGTGCTGCAGAACCAGCAGGCGTACGAGGACAAGCGTGCCGCCTACGCGTCCGACATCACGTACGGCACGAACTCCGAGTTCGGCTTCGACTACCTGCGCGACAACATGGCGCAGTCGCTCGAGGAGAAGGTCCAGCACGGCGGCCGGATCGGCGAGGACGGCAAGCCCGTCGCGATGCACAACTTCGCGATCGTCGACGAGGTCGACAACATCCTCATCGACGAGGCGCGGACCCCGCTGATCATCTCCGGCGCCCCGGAGAAGGCGGCCGACCTCTACCTCACGTTCGCGAAGCTCGCGAAGACGATGACGACGGGCAAGAAGCCCGAGGGGATGGACCCGAAGACGAAGAAGGAGTACGTCGCCGACTACGACTTCGAGTTCGACGAGAAGCACAAGACGGTCGCGGTCACCGAGCAGGGCGTCGAGAAGGCCGAGCGGTTCCTCGGCATCGACCACCTCTACCGCGCCGAGAACGGACACCTCGTCAACCACCTCAACCAGTCGCTGAAGGCCGAGTCGCTCTACAAGCGCGACAAGGACTACGCCGTGATCGACGGCGAGGTCGCGATCATCGACGAGCACACCGGCCGCATCCTCGAGGGCCGGCGCTGGTCCGAGGGCCTGCACCAGGCGGTCGAGGCGAAGGAGGGCGTGACGGTCCAGGAGGAGAACCAGACCCTGGCCACGGTCACGCTGCAGAACTACTTCCGCATGTACAAGAAGCTCGGCGGCATGACCGGCACGGCCATGACGGAGGCCACCGAGTTCCAGAAGATCTACAAGCTCGGCGTCGTCCCCGTCCCGACGAACCAGGCCGTCGCCCGCATCGATCGCAACGACGACGTCTACAAGACGAAGGACGGCAAGTGGTCCGCCGTCACGCGCGAGGTCGTCGAGCGGCACGCCAACCAGCAGCCGGTCCTCGTCGGCACGGTGTCGGTCGAGGTCTCCGAGCTGCTCTCCGGGCTCTTCCAGAAGGCCGGGATCCCGCACACGGTCCTGAACGCCAAGCCGGAGTTCGCCGCCATCGAGGGCGAGACGGTCGCCGAGGCCGGGCGCCCCGGGGCGGTCACGATCGCCACGAACATGGCCGGCCGCGGCGTCGACATCAAGCTCGGCGGCGACCCGGAGCACCTGCTGCGCAAGCAGCTGCGCCAGAAGGGCCTGGTCCCCGGCGACGAGGGCTACGACGAGGCGTTCGCCGCCGACCTCGCGGCCGTCAAGGAGCGCTGCGCGGCGGACCGCGACATCGTCATGGAGGCCGGCGGCCTCTTCATCTGCGGCACCGAGCGCCACGAGTCGCGCCGCATCGACAACCAGCTCCGCGGCCGCGCCGGCCGCCAGGGCGACCCGGGCGAGTCGCGCTTCTTCCTCTCGGCCCAGGACGACCTCGTCCGGATCTTCGCTGGTGACCGCATCTACAAGATCCTCGACCGCTTCCAGGCCGTGGACGACGAGGGTCACGAGCTGCCGATCTCCGCCGGCATGCTGACCAAGCAGATCGAGAAGGCCCAGCGCACCGTCGAGGAGCGCAACTTCCTGATCCGCAAGCGCGTCCTCGAGTACGACGACGTCATCAACGAGCAGCGCCGCGTCGTCTACGCCTACCGGGACCAGATCCTGGAGGGTCGCGACATGAGCTCCGACGCCCACGAGGAGCTCGGCAACGTCATCACGCGCGCCATCGACGAGTACCTGCCGGCGTCGGACTTCGAGCTCTGGGACGTCGACGGCCTGTTCGACGCCCTCCAGGCCCTGTGGCCGGTCGGCGTCGACCGCGAGGCCCTCGACCCCGACAGCACCGACCGCGACGAGCTGCAGCGCCAGCTCCACGAGGACGCGATCGCCGCCTACGCCACGCGCGAGGAGGAGATCGGCGAGGAGCTCATGCGCCAGGTCGAGCGCTACCTGCTGCTGTCGATCATCGATCAGCGCTGGCGCGAGCACCTCTACGACATGGACTACCTGCGCGAGGGCATCCACCTCCGCGGCTACGCCCAGATCGAGCCGATCGTCGCGTACAAGAACGAGGCCTACGACCTCTTCCAGGACCTGATGGCGTCCATCTGGGGCGACTTCGCGCAGATGGTCTTCAACGTCGAGATCGAGGTCGAGGAGCAGATCACCGACCCGGCCGCGCCCGGCCAGGGCCGCCCCGCCCAGTCCTACGACTACTTCGGCGGCAGCGGCGGCCAGGCGACGTCGCTCGAGGAGCTCGCCGGCGACGTCGACTCCGCCGCGCTGGCGACGTACGGCGGCCTCGAGGACGACGAGCCCGACGCCGCCCCGGCCGTCCAGCAGCGCGTGCTGGCCGACCACGACCAGCTCGGGCGCAACGAGCTCTGCTGGTGCGGCTCGGGCCGCAAGTACAAGAAGTGCCACGGCGCCAACGCCTGAACGTCTGAGACGCCGGCCGGGAGTTTCACCCGACCGGCGCTCGACGCGGCCGGGTCCGGCCCTATCCTGGGTCGGGATGCCGTCCCTCCGCACGCCGAGCCCACCGCTGCGCTCCGGCGGCGTCATGCTCCGCGCGCTGCGCGGCGGTGACGTCCCGGCCATCACCGAGGCGTGCCAGGACGAGGCGATCCAGCGCTGGACCCGCGTCCCCGCGCCGTACCGCGAGTCCGACGCGCGCGGCTGGATCGCCGCGATGCGCTCCCGCGAGAAGGCGGGCGAGGCCCTCGAGCTCGCGATCGCCGACGCCCACTCCGGGCTGCTGATCGGCGCGATCGGCATCGTCACGCTGAACTGGCGCCACCGCGCCGGCGAGATCGGCTGCTGGGTCACGCCCGGGATTCGTGGTGCGGGCGTCGGCACCACCGCGCTGCGGCTGCTGTCGCGCTGGTCGCTCGGCCCGCTCGGCCTCGAGCGGGTGGAGGTGCGGATCTGGGAGGGCAACGACGCCTCGCGGATGGCGGCCGAGCGCGCCGGCTTCGCCCACGAGGGGACGCTGCGCGGGCTCGTCATCGACCGCCTCGGCGGCGAGGTCCGCCGCGACGTCGACATCTACGGGCTCCTGCGCACCGACGTGGCGGCCGAGAACGCCCCGGAGCGCCGCGCGGAGCTCGGCGGCGGCCGCGTCCCGATCGCCGTCACCCGCGACCGGCGCTGACCGCGGGCCCGAAGCCCGAGCTCCCGCTCGGGGCCGGTACAGTCGGGGGTGATGGCCGTCCCCGAAACCGCTCCCGAACGTCTCAGCGTCGCCCGCCGGCGGTTCGTCGACCTGGAGCCGCACCTCCGGCCCTCGGAGCTGCGCGCCCGGGTCGCCGAGCTCGAGGAGGAGATGGCCGAGTCGGGGTTCTGGGACGACCAGGACCACGCCACGAAGGTCAACTCGGAGTACTCCCGCGCGTCCGCGAAGCTCGCCGTCAACGACGGCCTGGCGCAGGACCTCGAGGACCTCGGCGAGATGCTCGAGATGGCCGCCGAGGACGACGAGATGGAGGCCGAGCTCGTCGGCCAGCTCGACTCCGTCGAGAAGCGCCTGGACGGGCTGGAGGAGGAGCGCCTCTTCACGGGCGACTACGACGCCGGCGACGCGCTCGTGACGATCAACGCCGGCGCCGGCGGCACCGACGCCCAGGACTGGGCCGAGATGGTCCTGCGCATGGAGATGAAGTGGGCCGAGTCGCGCGGCTTCAAGGTCGACGTGCTCGAGGTCTCCGAGGGCGAGCAGGCGGGCATCAAGTCCGCGACGTTCCGGGCCGCCGGCGCCCACGCCTACGGCCTCTTCGGCGCCGAGCGCGGCGTCCACCGCCTCGTCCGCATCTCGCCGTACGACTCGCAGGGCCGCCGGCAGACCGCGTTCGCCGGGCTCGAGGTCGCGCCGGTCGTCGACGAGGTCGGCGACATCGAGATCCGCGACGAGGACCTCCGCGTCGACACGTACCGCGCGTCCGGCGCCGGCGGCCAGCACGTCAACAAGACCGACTCGGCCGTGCGCCTGACGCACCTGCCGACCGGCATCGTCGTCGCCTGTCAGCAGGAGCGCTCGCAGACCGCCAACAAGGTCATGGCGATGAAGATGCTCTACGGCAAGATCGTCGAGCAGGCCGAGCGCGAGCGGGCCGAGGAGATCGCCAAGGAGAAGGGCGAGTCGCAGGACGTCGGCTGGGGCTCCCAGATCCGCTCCTACGTCCTCAACCCGTACACGATGGTCAAGGACCTCCGGACCGGCGTGGAGACGGGCAACGTCCAGCTCGTGCTCGACGGGGCGCTCGACGAGTTCGTCCGCGCGTGGCTCCTGCAGCAGGCGGGCCAGGCCGAGTCGGCCCCGCAGGCCGCCGCCGACGCGTAGGACGGCGGACGGGCCCCGTCCCGAGCGTCGCGGGTACGGGCGCGACGGGGTGCGGCGAGGCTCGGGCCACCGTGGGGGACCGGGCCCCGTCCCGACTGATGCGATTCCCGCCCGCCCGGGGCGCGTCGGCGTTCGGCAGGACTCAGGCCGTCGGTGAGGGGGTTCCGGCTGGCCAGCCAGCCAGTTGGGAGAGTAGGATGTGGCACCTCCTACGCCGGGCATGTCCGCTCGGCGTGGCGACCACGACCCCGGGAGCCCCTCGATGGCCATCGACTTCACCTTCACCGACGAGCAGCAGGCCTACCGCGACGCGCTGCGCGAGACGTTCAAGCGCGAGGCCGGCACGTCGGAGCAGCGGGAGACGCTGACCGCGGGGCACACCACCCACCACAGCTTCGAGCTGTCGAAGACGCTCGGCGCGGCCGGGCTGCTGGCCCCGAGCATCGGCGACGAGTTCGGCGGCGGCGGGGCGGGGATCGTCGAGGAGATGATCCTGCTGGAGGAGCTGATGCGCCGCCAGGCGCCGATCGGGGCGTACCCCGTGTCGCTGATCGTCGCCGGCGCGACGCAGAAGTTCGGCACGCAGGAGCAGCAGGAGCTCGTCCTGGGCAACATCGCCGCGGGGGGCGTCGAGGCGATCGCCATGTCCGAGCCCGAGGCCGGCTCCGACGTCGCCGCGCTCAGCACCTCGGCCGAGAAGGTCGACGGCGGCTGGAAGCTCAACGGCGTGAAGGTCTGGATCTCCAACGCGCACATCGCCGACCGGATCCTCATCGTCTGCCGCGACACGTCCTCGGACGGTGCCAAGCACGAGGGCCTCTGCATGATCTGGATCGACCCGAAGGCCGACGGCGTGCGCGTCGACGGCATCGAGACGATCAACGGGCACCGCGAGGTCAACTACGTCTACATGGACGACGTCTTCGCTCCCGACGACGCGCTGCTCGGCCAGGCCGGCAACGGCTGGATCCAGCTGATGTCGGGCCTGAACGTCGAGCGCCTGATCATCGGCGCCCTCGGCCTGGGTCAGGCGCAGCTCGCGCTCGACGAGGGCCTGTCGTACGCGAAGGAGCGCAAGCAGTTCGGCAAGCCGATCGGCACGTTCCAGGTCCAGCAGCACCGCCTCGTCGACATCGCGACCGAGGTCGAGCTCGCGCGCCTCCTGATCTACAAGGTCGCCGCCGACGTCGACCGCGACCCGACGGCGCTGTTCCCGAAGGAGGCCTCGATGGCGAAGGTCTGGGCCACCGAGACCGCCGAGCGCGCCGTCAACGCCGTCTTCAAGCTCCACGGCGGCTACGGCTACGCGACGGAGTACCCGATCGCCCGCCAGGTCGCGCACTCGATGGTCGCCACGACGTTCGGCGGCACCAACGACATCCAGCGCAACATCATCGCCAAGGTGATGGGGCTCTAGGGAGAACGTGCGGGCCCCGCCCCGAGCGCCTCGGGTCGGGGCGCGTCGGACTGCGGCGGGGCTCGGGGCACCCGCGTGGCGTGCGGGCCCCGCCCCGAGCGTCTCGGGTCGGGGCGCGTCGGACTGCGGCGGGGCTCGGGGCACCCGCAGGACCGGTCGCAGACTGGTCCCGGTCGCCCGCTGCCTATCCTCCGAGGACGATGGTGACCCTCGACACGACGGCCGCGCTGGACGATCTGATCGCCCGGGCGCTGGCCGAGGATCTCGGCGACGCCGGCGACGTCACCGCGCAGGCGACGGTCCCCGAGGACCTGCGCGGCCGCGCGACGGTGCGTCAGAAGGCGCCCGGCGTGGTCGCCGGCCTCGACGCCTTCGAGCGCGTGCTGCGGGCGGTCGACCCGGAGCTCACGTTCGAGCCCCTGACGGACGAGGGTGTCTGGCGCGAGGACGGCCCCGTGCTGGCCACGGAGGGCTCGGCCCGCTCGATCCTCGCGGCCGAGCGGACGGCGCTGAACATCGTCGGCCGGCTGTCCGGCGTGGCGACGATGACCCGGCGCTACGCCGACGCCGTCGCGGGCACGAGGGCCGTCGTCCTGGACACGCGCAAGACGACCCCGGGGATGCGACTGCTCGAGAAGCGCGCCGTGCTCACCGGGGGCGGCGCGAACCACCGGATCGGGCTCTTCGACGAGATCCTGATCAAGGAGAACCACGCCGCGATGGCCGGGGGCGTGGGGGAGGCCGTCCGCGCCGCGACCGCGCACCGCCCGGACCTGCCGCTCGTCGTCGAGTGCCAGGACCTCGCCGAGGTGCAGGTCGCGCTGCGCACCGCGGACGACCTCGGCCTCGAGCGCTTCCGCATCCTGCTCGACAACATGAGCCACGAGGACCTCCGCGAGGCCGTGGCGCTGTCGGGCGGCCGGGTCCCGCTGGAGGCCTCGGGCAACGTGTCCCTGGCCACGATCGGGGCCATCGCGGCGACCGGCGTAGACTTCATCTCGGCCGGTGCCCTCACCCATTCCGCACCCGTTCTGGACCTGTCCTTGATCCTGGAGCCCCGCACGTGAGCATCTCGCTGCCCATGGCCGACGACCCCGTCCGCGCCGGAATCCCGGCGCTCCCCGCCGACGACCTGAAGGCCCTGTCGGAGGAGATCCGCGCCCTCGCCGCGGAGAAGGGAGCCGTGATCCTGGCCCACAACTACCAGCTGCCCGAGGTCCAGGACGTCGCCGACGTCGTGGGCGACTCGCTCGGCCTCTCGATCGAGGCCGCGAAGACCGACGCGCCGCTGATCGTCTTCTGCGGCGTGCACTTCATGGCGGAGTCCGCCTCGGTCCTCTCGCCGGAGAAGACGGTCCTGATCCCGGACGTCGACGCCGGCTGCTCGCTGGCGGACTCGATCACGCCCGAGCAGCTGAAGGGCTGGCAGGAGAAGCACCCGGGCGCCATCACGGTGATGTACGTCAACACGACCGCCGAGGTCAAGGCGCTCACCGACTACTGCGTCACGTCGTCCAACGCCGTGCCGGTCGTCGAGCGCATCTACCGCGACCACGGCCCGGACACCGAGATCCTCTTCGGGCCGGACATGTTCCTCGGCTCGTTCGTCGAGAAGCAGGTCCCGCACCAGCCGGGCAGCTTCCACGTGTGGGACGGCGAGTGCCACGTGCACGCCGGCATCCGCCCGTCGGACATCGACCGCGTGCGCGGCGAGCACCCCGACGCCGAGTTCCTGATCCACCCGGAGTGCGGCTGCTCGACGCAGGCCATGGAGTACGTCGCCGCCGGCGACGTCGACTCCTCGGGCGTCCACATGCTCTCGACCGGCGGGATGCTGGACTTCGCGCACGTCGAGGCCGCCAAGGGCCCGGCCGCGGACGGCAAGCGCCGCACGACGATCGTGGCGACCGAGACCGGCATGCTGCACCCGCTGCGGATGGCCGCGCCGGACGTCGACTTCGTGCCCGCCAACGCGAACGCGTCCTGCGGCTACATGAAGATGATCACGCTCGAGAAGGTGCGCGACTGCCTGCGCGACGGCACGGGCCTCGTGAAGGTCCCCGACGACGTCGCCAAGCGCGCGCAGCTGCCGATCGAGCGGATGATCCAGGTCGGCCGCGACGCGAACGCGCCGCTCGGCGGCGAGTAGCCGCCCGGGACCCGGGCGGTGGCGTCCCCGGGATCCGGGCGCGGTGCCGCTCCCGGCCGCGCCGGGCCGCGCACCCGTCCGCCCGGTCCGGGGTAGGAGGTCCACATGAGCAGCAAGCACGACCGGACCGCCCTCCTCGTCATGGACGTGCAGGCGGGGATCGCCGACGGGTTCGAGGGGACGGGGCTCCTGGAACGGGTCGCCTCCGCCGTCGACGGCGCGCGGACGGCCGGGATCCCGGTGATCTTCGTCAAGGTCGAGTTCCGCGCCGGGGCCCCCGAGCTCTCGCTCCACAACAAGATGTTCGCGGGCCTCGCGGACGCCGGGCGCGTCCCGACCGGCGTCGCGTTCCACCCGTCGGTGGCGCCGCGGGACGACGAGGTCGTCGTGACCAAGCGCCGCGTGTCCGCGTTCGCCGGCAGCGACCTCGACGTCGTCCTGCGCGCCCAGGGCATCGGGCACCTCGTGCTCGCCGGGATCTCGACGAGCGGCGTCGTGCTCTCGACGCTGCGGCAGGCGTCGGACCTCGACTTCGGCCTCGTCGTCCTCGCCGACGGCTGCGGCGACCGCGACGACGAGGTCCACCGCGTCCTGACCGAGAAGGTCTTCCCGCGTCAGGCGCGCGTCATCGACGTCGCGACCTGGGTGGGGGATCTGCCGGCCGCCCGCTGACGCGGGCCACCCTCGACGCTCGGGGCGGGGCCCGGCCTCCTCCGGGTGGCGCGAGCCCTGCCGCAGCCCGGTGCGGTCCTGCCCGCGACGCTCGGGGCGGGGCCCGGCCTCAACTGTCCCAGTCGAAGTCGCCGGCCTCGTGCGGGCCGACGCAGGCGACCGACGCGACGGCCGGGTCGATCGCGCGGGCGACCTCGCGGACCTCGTCGAGGGTGACGGCGTCCATCTGGGCGATGGTGACGTCGGCGTCGAACGTCTCGCCGTGGACGATCGACTGGCTCGCGGCCTGGCGGGCGACCGCGCCGCTGTTCTCGAACGCGAGGACGAGGCGGCCGGCGGTGTAGGCCCGGGCGCGGTCGACCTCCTCGGCGGTGGGGCCGTCGTCGTGCAGCTCCTGGACGATCTCGCGCATGCGGGCGTAGGCCTCGAGCGTCTTCGTCGAGTCCAGGCCGGCGGAGAGCTGCAGCTGCGTGATGTCGCCCAGCGACCAGGCGGAGGCGGAGACGGAGTAGGCGAGGCCACGCTGCTCGCGGATCTCGTCGAACAGGCGCGAGCCCATCGAGCCGCCGAGCAGGGTGCCGTAGATCGACAGCGCGGCGCGGACCTTCGGGTCGTTCGCGTCGAGGTCGGGGCGGTAGGCGAGGCGCAGGTGCGACTGGTTGGTGTCGCGGGTCTCGATCACGCGGTCGACGCTCGGGGCCGGCGCGTCCTCGACGGGGCCGGGCTCAGCGACGTCGGGGAAGCGACCGAAGAGCTCCGCGAGGCGCTCGTCGGACGGCAGGTGGTCGAGCGCACCGACGAGGAAGGCGCCGCCCTTGGCGCCGGCCCAGCGGCGGTCGCGGAAGCCGACGACCTGGTCGCGGGTGAAGGTCTTCAGGTGCTCCTCGGGGCCGAGGACGGAGCGCCCGAGCGGGTGGTCGCCGAACGTCGCCTTGTCGAGCAGCATCTCGGCCAGCGCGGAGGGCTGGTCGTTGTAGCGGGCGATCTCCTGGATCACGACGCCGCGCTCCTTGTCGAGCTCCTCGGCGTCCAGCAGCGGGCGGCCGGAGAAGTCGGTCAGGAGGTCGAGGGCCTCGTCGGCGGACTCGGCGCGCACGGTGATGTGGAACGCGACCAGCGAGTGCGACGTGAAGGCGTTCAGGACGCCGCCCATCCGCTCGGCGGTCTCGTTGACCTTGCGGTAGTGGTCGAAGGTCTCGCCGCCCTTGAACACGAGATGCTCGAGGAAGTGGGCGATGCCGTTCTCCTCGGGCCGCTCGGAGCGCGCCCCGGCGTCGAAGGCGACCAGCGCGGTGAGGGTGCGCGTCCCCGGGAGCGCGATCCGGTGGATCGGCAGGCCGTTGGGAGCGACTGAGGCGTTCTGCGGCATCGGGACGACCGTATCGCGTGGGCGGACGGACCTCGCGGCAGCCGGGCGCGGCGCGCTCCCGCTCTGCCGCATCCGCGCGTCGACGACGGTCGTACTCTCCGCAGTGCGCCGCCGACCGGTGGTGCCGTCGGGGCCCGCGAACGATCCACCCGGCCGCGCACGCCGTAACGCAGGCCCCACGTCCGGAGACCGACCGTCAGATGCTGCTCCTCCTGCTCTTCGGGTTCGTCGCCGGCGCCGCCACGGCGGTCTCGCCGTGCGTGCTGCCGGTGCTGCCGATCGTGCTGGCCGGCGGCGCCTCGGGCGGCCGGCGCCGGCCGTTCGGGATCGTCGTCGGGCTGACCGCGACGTTCACGATCTCGGTCGTCCTGCTGTCGTACGTGATCTCGGCGCTGGGACTGCCGAACGATCTGATCCGGGTCCTGGCGATCATCACGCTGGCCGTGTTCGGGGTCGTCCTGATCGTGCCGTCCTTGGCCGCGAGGGTCGAGGGCTGGGCGAGCCGGCTGGCGCCCGCGCCGCGGCAGCGGACCGGCGAGGGGTTCGGCACGGGCATCGTGCTGGGCGCCGGCCTGGGGTTCGTCTACTTCCCCTGCGCCGGCCCGATCCTGACCGGCGTCATCACGACGTCGGCGTCGCAGTCGTTCAGCGTCGAGCGGCTGGCGATCGCCCTCGCCTACGGTGCCGGGACGGGGATCGTCCTCTACGTCCTCATGCTCGGGGGGCGGCGGCTGACGCGGCCGCTCTCCCGGCGCAGCGGCAACTTCCAGGCGGCGATGGGCGGGATCATGGTGCTCGTCGCCGTCGCGATGATCACGAACCTCGACCGCGACTTCACCTCGTCGATCGGCAAGCACCTGCCCCAGGCCCTCGTGACCCCGACCAGCGGCCTCGAGCGGTCCGCGGCGGTCCAGTCGCGCCTGAAGGACCTTCGCGGTGGGAAGGAGGGGCGGATCCAGGCCGCCGCCGCGGCCGCCGCGACGACGCCCGCGCCGGGAGGGAAGCGACTCGTCGACGGCGTGGACCCCGACTCCCTGCCGATCCTCGCCCCGGTGCCTCCGTTTCAGGGCACCCAGCAGTGGTTCAACACCCCCGGCGGCCGGCCTCTGACGTTCGCGGGCCTGCAGAAGCAGCACAAGGTCGTCCTCGTCGACTTCTGGACCTACACCTGCATCAACTGCATCCGCACGATCCCGGCGCTCGACACGCTCTACAGCCGGTACGCGAAGGACGGCCTGGTGATCGTCGGGATCCATTCGCCGGAGTTCCCGTTCGAGAAGAGCGCCACGAGCGTGCAGCGTGCGATCGGTCGCGAGAAGATCCGCTACCCGGTGGTGCAGGACAACGACCTCGCCACGTGGAACGCGTTCGGCAACCAGGCGTGGCCGGCGCAGTACCTCGTCGACGCCCAGGGCAACGTCCGCTACACGACCGAGGGGGAAGGCCACGACGACCAGACCGAGGCCGCGATCCGCACCCTGCTGGACGAGGCCGGTCACACGCCCGGCGGCCGCGGCGGCGACCTGGGGGCGATCGAGGCGTCCCCGGACGTCCAGACGCCGGAGTCCTACCTCGGGACGGACCGGGCCGACCGGATCGTGGGCGGCGAGCCGTCGAACGGCCCGCACGAGCTCGGGGCGGTGTCCTCGTCGCTGCCGGCCAACGGCATCGCGTTCGGCGGCGGCTGGGCGTTCTCGGGCGATCACGTCACCGCGAGGTCGGGCTCTCGGATCGCGCTGGACTTCACCTCGAAGCACGTCTATCTCGTGCTGCGATCCGCGTCGTCCGGGGCGCCCGTGGGGGTCTCGCTGGACGGCCGGCCGGTCGGGTCGACGAGCGCGGGGGCGGACGTCCACGGCGGCACCGTGAAGGTCGGGACGCAGCGGCTCTACGAGCTGATCGACCTGCCGCAGGCCGGGCACCACCGCCTGGACCTGCGTCTGGCGCCCGGCGTCCAGGCGTACGCCTTCACGTTCGGCTGAGGGCCACGCGGGTCACGCGGCCGGCGCGATGCCGCCGGCCGTCGGGGCGGGCCGCCGTCGGCGGTCGGCCGGGGCGCCGCCGTCAGGCCGTCGGGACGACGCAAGCCGCGTTGCAGTGCACGGCGACGTGCAGGATTCGGGCCGCTCCGGTGCAACTCTCCGGACTGTATGGCTGCTTCGAGCTCGAACTCCCTGCGCCACCGCGAGGCCCGCGAGCGCGCCCGTCTGGACGGCGTCCCCCGTCCCCGTGAAGGGGCCCAGGGCACCACGTCCCCGGTGGGCGGCCGTCCGTCGCATCCCAACGCGGTCATCGAGTTCCGCGGCGTGACGAAGAAGTACGACTCCAGCCACGCCGGCGTCGCCGACGCGACGTTCTCCGTGCACCGCGGCGACTTCGTCTTCCTCGTCGGCCAGACCGGCGCGGGCAAGTCGACGCTGATGAAGCTCCTGCTGAAGGAGATGGAGCCCGACTCCGGCCTGATCCGGGTCGCCGGCCGCGACCTCTCCGAGATCACGCGCAAGAAGGTTCCGTACTACCGCCGCAACCTCGGCGTGGTCTTCCAGGACTTCAAGCTCCTGCCCAACCGCACGGTGCACGACAACGTCGCCTACGCGCTGCAGGTCACCGGCGCGTCGCGCAAGCAGATCCGCAGCCAGGTGCCGGACATCCTGCGCCTGACCGGCCTGTCGACGAAGCTGCACCACTACCCGCACCAGCTCTCCGGCGGCGAGCAGCAGCGCGTGTCCGTCGCCCGCGCGTTCGTCAACCACCCGCCGCTGCTGCTGGCCGACGAGCCGACCGGCAACCTCGATCCCGACACGACGATCGGGATCATGCAGCTGCTCTACCGCATCAACAAGACCGGCACCACGGTCGTCGTCGCGACGCACGACGAGGGCATGGTCAACCGGATGCGCCGCCGCGTCATCGAGCTGTCGGCCGGTCGGATCATCCGCGACGAGATCGCCGGCGGCTACGGCGGCCAGCCGATCGGGGAGTCCACCGCCGAGTTCGGCGCGCTGCTGCGCGACGAGCCCGCGCCGGCCCCGCAGCGCCGCCAGCGCCGCGGCGACGCGCCCTCCGACCTGTTCGACGAGGCGTTCTCGGACTAGCGGCCACCCGCCCGCCGCCCGAGAACCGCCCCACCGAGGACCCACATGAACCGCGTCTCCTTCTTCCTCAAGGAAGCCCTCCGCTCGATCGGCCGCAACCCGATCCCGAGCTTCGCCGCCCTGATGGCGGTCCTGATCACCACCCTGGTGCTCGGCATCTTCATCCCGGCGGTGCAGCTCGCCAACGGCGCCGCCGCCGACGTCCGCGACCGGATCCAGGTCAACGTCTTCATGAAGACCAACGCGACCAAGGCGGACGTCGCCCGAGTCCAGACGCTGATCCAGAAGACCGAGCACGTGAAGTCCTACAAGCTCGTCTCCAAGGCGCAGGCGTACGAGGAGCAGAAGAAGCTCAACCCGGCCGCGTACGAGCTGCTGGGCAAGGTCAACCCGCTCCCGGACACGTTCCGGATCACGCCGGACGACGCCAAGAACGGCACCGCGATCG
Organism: Patulibacter sp. NPDC049589; assembly: GCF_040675535.1. Taxonomy (NCBI): domain Bacteria; kingdom Bacillati; phylum Actinomycetota; class Thermoleophilia; order Solirubrobacterales; family Patulibacteraceae; genus Patulibacter; species Patulibacter sp. NPDC049589. The sequence goes on from NZ_JBFAPC010000002.1 coordinate 37,316, forward strand.
TCGCGGCGCTGAAGAAGCCGGGCGTCAGCGGCAAGACGACCTACGTGGACTCCAAGATCGGCAGCACGAAGGAGTCCAAGAACGAGGCCGGCAAGATCGTGAAGATCACGGGGGCGGTGAAGCTGTCGCTCGGACTGCTCGGCGGGCTCCTGGTGATCGCGTCGATCCTGCTGATCTCCAACACCATCCGCCTGTCGCTGTTCGCCCGCAGACGCGAGGTCGAGGTGATGAAGCTCGTCGGCGCGACGGACTCGTTCATCCGCTGGCCGTTCGTGATCGAGGGGCTGATCCTCGGCGCCGTCGGCGGCCTGGTCGCGATCGTCCTGCTCGGCCTGGCGAAGCTCACGATCCTCAACCAGCTCGAGGGGATCGCGACCCTGATCTCGCGGCCGGACATGATCCAGTTCGGGCCGCTGATCGCGATCCTGGTGCTGGCCTCGATCGGCGTCGCCGCCGCGGGATCCGGGCTCTCGCTGCGCCGCTTCCTGCGCGTCTGACCGCCCGCCGCGGCCCGGTGCCGCGGGCCCGAACGCTCGCCGAGGGGCGGGGCCCTGTGCGGCCCCGCCCCTCGGTCGTTCCGGGGTCTCGGGAGGGTCGCGGACGAGGCCGCGGGGACCCCGCTGTGTGGGCCTTGACACGCGCATTACACCGGCTCGGCATGCTGTGCGTGTGTCATCTGCTTCCGCCCGCATCATCCGGGTCGCCCTCGGGGTGCTCGCCGCCTTCGTGGTGTTCGCCGCGATCTTCGTCCTCGGCGCCTACACCGGCGGCCGCCATCCCCAGAAGCTGCCCGGCTTCGTCCGCGGCTGGGTGGTCGACGACAAGGGCCCCGGCGCCATCAACGAGGCGCTCGGCGTCATCCGCGACCAGTACTACAAGGACCCCGGGGACGCCGAGCTCCGCGACGACGCGATCGACGGCATGGTCAAGGGCCTCGACGACCGCTTCTCGTCCTACCTGAACCCGAAGTCCTACACGCAGTTCAAGCAGAGCCAGGACAACAGCTTCGACGGCATCGGCGTCGTCGTCTCCCAGGACGCGCGCGGCCTGCTGATCGTCAAGGTCTACCCGGACTCCCCGGCCAAGGCCGCGGGCCTGAAGGCCGGCGACCTGATCACCGTCGCCGGGGGCAAGACGCTCAAGGGCCTGACGTCCGAGCGCGCGTCGGCGAACGTCCGCGGCCCGGCGGGCACGTCGGTGAAGCTCCAGGTCGTCCGCAAGAAGGGCAAGAAGGAGCGGACGCTCGACATCACGTCGCAGCGCAAGCCGGTGAAGATCCCGATCGTCGACTCGGCGATGCGGACCGAGGACGGCGAGAAGATCGCCGTCGTCCGCCTGGCGCAGTTCACGAACGACTCGGCGCTGCAGGTCGGCCAGGCGTTCCTCAAGCTCCAGGACCGCGGCGCCAAGCGCTTCGTCCTCGACCTCCGCGCCAACCCGGGCGGCCTCGTCAACGAGGCGCAGAACCTCGCGAGCCTCTTCCTGAAGGGCGGCAACGTCGTCACGCTGAAGGGCCGCACCGTCGGCACCACGCCGTACGACGCGGGCGACAAGCCGGCGTTCCCGAAGGTCCCGCTCGTCGTCCTCGTCGACCGCGGGTCGGCGTCGGCGGCGGAGATCGTCACCGGCGCGCTGCAGGACCGGGGGCGCGCGACGATCGTCGGCACGCGGACGTTCGGCAAGGGCGTCTTCCAGCGGGTCGAGCCGCTGGCCAGCGGCGGCGCGCTCGACATCACCGCCGGGCAGTTCTTCACCCCCGACGGCCGCAACCTCGGGGACAAGAAGACGCAGTCGGGCAACGGCACCGCCCCGGGCAAGGGCCTCGCGCCGGACATCACGGCGAAGGACGACCCCAAGACGCCGAACAAGGACGAGGGGCTCGATGCCGCGCTGCGCGAGGCTGCGAAGCTGAAGCAGTGAGCGGCAAGCGGCAGGGTCCGAAGGGGCGGAGCAAGGGACGGGGTCCCGGACCGAGCTCCAAGCGCCCGGCCGCCCCGCGCCCCGCGAGCAAGCGCCACGCGGGCGGGGAGCCGACGCCCCCCAACCGCGCGGCGCGGCGGGCCGCCCTGCAGCGCGAGGCGCGCGTCCCGACCGCGGAGGAGCGCGGCACGCCGGAGCGCACCCGCAACGGTCAGCCGGCGCTGCCCCGCGACGTCTGGCGGGACGAGTCGCACGTCGCCCCGGTCGTGGGCGTCCTGCGGCGCCGCGGCAAGGTCTTCGTCGCCGAGCCGCTGTTCCCCGACGGCGGCCGGCCCTCGCGGACGGTCACCGTCGAGAAGGGGGCCCGCGAGCTCGGCGAGGGCCGGATCGCCCTGTTCGCGCCCGCGGGCGGCGGACGGCGCTCCCGAGGCCACCGGGTGGTCCGCGAGATCGGCTCCCCGGACGTGGCCCGCGACGTCCTCGAGGCGCTGCTGCTGGACCGCGGCCTGCCGCGCCGGGTGGCCCGCGAGGTCGGCATGGAGGCCGAGGGCGTCGCCGGCGAGCTGGGCCCGGCCGCCCGTTGGGACGCCGGACCGCCCGCGCCGCCGCGCCGCGACCTGCGGACGCTGCCGACCTTCACGATCGACCCTTCCACGGCCCAGGACTTCGACGACGCGATCAGCGCCGTGGCGGGGGACGACCCCGACGGGCCGGCCGGGACCGTCACGAACGGTCGGGAAGGTCGGGAAGCGGGATCCGGGGATCCTGGGGCGGGGTCGCGCGGCACCTCCGTGGCGGGCACCGGCGGCACGGCCGACGGTCCACCGATCCCGTCGGACGGGGTGCGGGTCTGGGTCCACATCGCCGACGTCGCGGCGTTCGTGCGGCCCGGCGGCGCGATCGACGGCGACGCGCGCTGGCGCGGCACCAGCGTCTACGTCCCCGGGACCGTCGAGCCGATGCTGCCGCCCGCGCTCTCCAACGACGCGTGCTCGCTCGTCCCGGGCGTCGACCGGCTCGCGGTGACCGTCCAGCTCGACCTCCGCGGCGGGACGGTCCTGCGCGCCGAGGTCTTCCGCTCCGTCATCCGCTCCGACGCCCGCCTGACCTACGAGCAGGTCGACCGCGTCTTCGGCGGCCAGGAACGCGCCGAGGACCCCTGGGGCCGGCCGCTGGACGTGGCCCGCCGGGTCGCCCTCGCCCTGCAGGACCGACGCGAGCAGACGACCAACGCCCTGGAGCTCGACACCGGGGAGCCCCAGTTCACGTTCGACGACGCCGGCCACCCGACGGGCATCGTCGTCGAGCACGCGACCGAGTCGCACCGCCTGATCGAGCACCTGATGGTCACCGCCAACGAACAGGTGGCAAAGCTGCTGACCGAGTCGCGGACGCCGACGCTGCACCGCGTCCACGGGCTCCCGGAGCCGTCGTCGGTCGAGACGCTCGTCGAGCAGCTCGCGTCGCTCGGGATCACCCTGCCGTCGTCGCTCTGGGCGGGGGACGGCGGGGCGCGCGGGATCGCGTCGAAGGAGGACGCCTCCGCCGCCGTCGCGGAGCTCTCGCGCCGCGTCGACGCGCACGTGCGGAAGACCGGCCACGGCCGGGCGGGCCTGTCGTTCCTCGTGCTGCGGTCGCTCCAGCAGGCGCGCTACGAGCCCAAGGGGCTCGGCCACGCCGGCCTCGGGCTGCGGCACTACTGCCACTTCACGTCGCCGATCCGCCGCTATCCCGACCTGATCTCCCACCGGGCCGTGCTGTCGCTCGTCGGCGCGGGGGAGGACGCCCCGGCGGGCTCCTCCAGCCGCCTCGAGGAGCTCGGAATCTGGTGCTCCGCCACGGAGCGCGAGGCGATGCAGATCGAGCGGAACGCGGACGCCATCACGCGCGCCTTCCTGCTGCACCGCATCCTCTTCGAGCGCGGCTGGGACGCGGTCTTCCAGGGCGAGGTCTCCGGGCTCTCCGGTGGCGGCGCGTTCGTCCGCTTCGGCGGCGCGGGGCTGCCGGACGAGGCGTTCGAGGGCTTCCTGCCGGTCCGGCGGCTGCAGGACGACTGGTGGGACCTCGGCGAGCTCGGGACGATCCTCGCGGGCTCGCGGTCCGGCGCCACGATCAAGGTCGGCGACCCGGTCGAGGTGTCGGTCGAGCGCGTGGAGCCCGAGCGCGGCCGCGTGTCGCTGATCGCCGTCGGCTGACCGTCCGGCCGTCGAGGATCGAACCCGGTGGCGCGGACGCCGTGTCGCAGGCGAGCGACGGGGCGGGGGACCCCGGCGGTACGCTCGCTGGTTCATGGCGAAGGGCAAGAAGAAGAAGCCCTCGGAGGGCGACTACGGCTACAACCGGCAGGCGCGCTTCCGGTACGAGCTGCTCGACCGGCTGGAGTGCGGGATCGTCCTGACCGGCACCGAGGTCAAGTCGCTGCGCACCCACGGCTGCATGATGGGCGACGCCTACGTCGACGTCCGCCGCGAGGAGCTCTGGATCCAGAACCTCCGGATCGAGCCCTACGCCCCGGCCGCGCTGAACAACCACCTGCCGGACAAGCCGCGCAAGCTGCTCGCCCACCGGCGGGAGATCGACCGCCTGCTCGGCCAGACGACGACCAACGGCCTGACCCTCGTTCCGACGCGGATCTACCCGAAGGACCGCCGGATCAAGGTCGAGATCGCCCTGGCCCGCGGCAAGAACGTCGCCGACAAGCGCCAGGACATGAAGGAGCGGGACATGAACCGCGAGATGCAGCGGGCGCTGCGGGAGCGGAGTCGGTAGCGGGCCCCGACCCGAGCCTCTCGCGTACGGGGCCGCCTCGGACTGCGGCGAGGCTCGGCCCACCCGCTGGGGCGCAAGATCGCCGAGCGCCGCGAGGTGCACGCCCCGGTCCGATAAGACCAGGTCCATGAAGATCGGAATCATCGGAGCCGGCAACATCGGCGGGAACCTCGCACGCAGGCTCGGGCCGCTCGGCCACGAGGTGCGGATCGCGAACTCGCGCGGCCCGGAGACGCTGCCGGAGCTCGCGGCCGTCGACGGCGTGACGCCCGTGCTCGCCGCGGAGGCCGCCGAGGGGGCCGAGCTCGTGATCGTCACGATCCCGCTCGTCAACGTCGCGCAGCTGCCGGGCGACATCCTCGACGCGGCCGCGCCCGGCGCGGTCGTGATCGACACGAACAACTACTACCCGCAGCAGCGCGACGGTCGGATCGCGGCCATCGAGGACGGGCAGACGGAGAGCCAGTACGTCGCCGAGCAGCTGGGCCGCCCGGTCGTCAAGGTCTTCAACGGCGTCTACTCCCAGCGGATCCTCGACGTCGGCGAGCCGGACGGCCCGCGCTTCGCGATCCCGGTCGCGGGCGACGACCCGGAGGCGAAGGTCGCGGTCTCGGCGATCGTCGCCGAACTCGGCTTCGAGCCGGTCGACGCCGGCGAGCTCGACGAGTCCTGGCGCCAGCAGCCCGGCTCCCCGAGCTACGGCCTGCAGGCCGACGCGGACGGCCTCCGCGAGGCGCTGGCGTCTGCCTCGCCGGAGCGCACCGCCGAGTGGAAGGCCTAGATCTTCCCGGCGTCGCGAGCGGCCTGCTCGGCCTGGTCGAGCTGGTCGCGGACGAGCGCCAGGCCGCTGCGCCAGAAGCCCTTGTCGGCGAGGTCGAGGCCGGCGATCGCGACGAGGTCCTCCGGGGACTTCGAGCCGCCGGTCCCGAGCAGCTCGAGGTACTTCGGTGCGAAGGACGGGCCCTCCTCGCGGTACTTCCCGTAGACGGACAGCGCCATCAGCTGGCCGTAGGCGTACGCGTAGACGTAGCCGGGGGTGCCGATGAAGTGGGGGACGTAGGACCACCAGGAGCGGTAGCCGTCGGTGATGTCGACGGCGTCGCCGAGCATCGCGGCCTGGCTCTCGTACCAGAGCTCCCCGAAGCGCTCGACGGACAGCTCGCCCTCCTCGCGGCGCGCGGTGTGCACGCCGTGCTCGAAGCGGTTCATGGCGGTCTGGCGGAAGATCGTGGCGATCGAGCCCTCGATCTGCTCGGCCAGCAGGCCGAGGCGCGCCTGGGGCTCCGTCGTCTGCTCGACGAGGCGGTCGAAGACGAGCGTCTCGCCGAAGACCGAGGCGGTCTCCGCCAGCGTCAGCGGCGTGGTCTGCTCGAACGGCCCGCGGCCGCGCGCGAGGTACGCGTGGATGCCGTGGCCGAGCTCGTGGGCGAGCGTCAGCACGTCGCGCCGGCGGCTCGTCCAGTTCAGCAGCACGTACGGGTGGTGGCTGGGCACCGTGTAGGCGCAGAACGCGCCGCCGCGCTTGCCGGGACGGACGGGGGCGTCGATCCAGCCCTCGTTCACGAACTTGCGCGCGACGTCGCCCATCTCCGTCGCGAAGGCGTCGAAGGAGGTGTAGACCATCTCGGTCGATTCCTCCCACGAGAACTCCTGCTCGTCGGCCTGCGACACCGACGCCATGCGGTCGTAGTCGGCGAGCTTGTCCACGCCGAGGATCTGGGCCTTCAGCTTGTACCAGCGCTGCGGCACGTCGTAGGCCTCCTGGACCGCGTCGACGAGCGCCTGGACGGACTCGTCGCTGGCCTCGTTGGCGAGGTTGCGGGACGCGATCCAGCTGGGGAAGGAGCGCAGGCGGTCCTCGACGGCCTTGTCCTGCAGCAGGGTGTTGAAGATGAACGCGCGGGTGCGGAGGCCGGGCTCCAGCGCCTTGGTGACGGCCTCGGCGACCGTCTTGCGGGCCTCGCGGTCCGGGCTCGTGAGCTGGGACAGCGCCACGTCCAGCGGCACGGTCTGCGTCGCCCCGCCCTCGCCCGGCAGCTCCACCTCGATGACCGAGGTCAGCTCGTCGAACAGGCGGTCCCACGCGCCGCGGCTGGAGGACGACTTCTCCGCGAGGATCCGCTCCTCCGGCTCCGACAGCATGTGCGGCTTCTCCTTGCGGACCGTCCGCAGGTGGTGGCGCGCCTTCTCGATGCCGGGCGAGGAGAGGAGCTCCTCGGCGCGCGCGTCGTCCAGGGCGGTCCACTCGAGCTCGAAGAACAGGAGCTTCGTCTGGATGGCCGTGCCCCGCTCCTCGACCGCGGCCAGCAGCGCGCCGTGCTCGGGCTTGGCGGTGTCCTCCGCGAACTTCAGCGACGCGTAGGAGCCGGCGCGGCCCACGAGGTCGGTCAGCTCGACGAGCTCGCCGATCGCGGCGGCGAGGCCGGCGGCGTTGATCTCGGCGACCTTGCCCTGGTAGGCCGACGCGAACTCGTCCGCCTGGGCCTGGGCCTCGTCGAGCAGGCGCAGGACGCCGTCGGGACCCTCGCCGTGGACCAGCGTCTCCAGGTCCCAGGCGACGTCGGTGTGCTCCACGCTCGTGCTCATGCGGGAAGCCTACGAGACCGCTACCGTCGCCGTGATGGAGCCGGACCCCGACGCCGCGTCCGGCGCCGCCCGACGCCCCGGCGCGTTCCCGGGGATCGCCCCGGCGCAGCTGCGCACCGAGCGCCTCCTGCTCCGCGGCTGGCGCCCCGCGGACCGCGAGCCGTTCGCCGCGATGAACGCCGACCCGGACGTGATGCGCTGGATCGCGTCGGGGGTCCTCGACCCCGTCACGAGCGACGCGCTGCGCGCTCGGCTGCGGCGGGAGTGGCTGCGCAGCGGGCGCGGGGTGTGGGCGGTGGAGCGCGGCGAGGACGGGGCGTTCCTCGGCTTCTGCGGCCTGACGGCGCCGGCCTGGGGCGGCCCGCGGTCGGCCACGGGCGACGTCGAGGTCGGCTGGCGCCTGGCCCGCGACGCGTGGGGGTACGGCTACGCCAGCGAGGCGGCCGCCGCGGCCCTCCGGGTCGCCTGGGACGACCTGGGGCTGCAGAGCGCCGTCGCGCTGGTCCATCCCGACAACGAGCGCTCGCTGGGGGTGGGGGAGCGGCTCGGGATGCGCGTGGTCGGCACGACCCGCCACCGGGCGAGCGGCTGGGAGGTCCTCGTCCTGCGCGCGACGCGGCCCGCCGGGCCGCAGGCCCCGGCGTCCGACGGCGCCCGGCCGTCGCAGGGCGCGCCGGATCTCCGGCCGGGGACGGTGGCCCGGGCGGACGACGCGGCCGCAACGGCACCGGCCGACCGGTCCGGGAAGATGTCGGCGTGAGCACCGAGGGACACGGCCCAGGCGGCCCCGGCCATCCGGCGCAGCGGGTCTCCCTCGAGCGCCTGAGCCTCACCGCGCTGCGGCTGGGTGTCATCGGCGTCGTCGGCTACGGGCTGCTGCTCGTCTGGGGCAAGCTCCAGTTCATCCTGCTGCCGTTCTGCGTGGCGGTGCTGCTCGCGGCGCTGCTGACGCCGGTGGCGGCGTTCCTCCACACGAAGCTGCGGTTCCCGCGCTTCCTCTCGGCGATCTCCACCGTGGTGCTGCTGATCGTCGTGGTCGCGGGGCTGCTGACGCTGGTGGCCCCGGACATCGTCAGCCAGGCCGAGGACATCTCCAAGCAGGTGGAGAAGGGCATCAAGCAGCTGCCCAACGTCCTGCACGACCTGGGCCTGAAGGACCAGGACATCCAGAAGTACTCCCGGGACCTGACGAAGAAGCTCCAGGACTCGATCGGCGAGATCGGCGGCCAGCTCGGCAACGGCGTGATCTCGGCCGCGCAGGGCGTCGTCAACGTCGCCGCCAGCATCTTCCTGGCGATCATCATGCTCATCTACCTGTTGATCGACGGGACGGGCTTCTGGCGCGGGTTCCTGCGCTTCGCGCCCGCCGATCGCCGCGTCTCCTGGCACGACGGCGGCCGCCGCGCCTGGACCGCGATCACCCAGTACGTGCGCTCGCAGGTCATCGTCGCGGTGATCGACGGCGTGGGCATCGCCGTCGGCCTGACGATCATCGGGGTCCCGCTCGCGGTGCCGCTGGGCGTCCTGACGTTCGTCGTCGCGTTCATCCCGTACGTCGGCGCGATCGTGGCCGGCCTCGCGGCGATCCTCGTGGCGCTGTCGACGAAGGGCCTCGAGGGCGCCATCGGCGCGCTCGTGGTGGCCCTGGTGGTGCAGCAGATCGAGGGCAACGTCCTGCAGCCGATCCTCATCGGGCGGTCCGTGCGGCTGCACCCGATGACGGTGCTGCTCGGCGTCGGCGCCGGCAGCGCGCTGCTCGGCCTGGCGGGCGCGTTCCTCGCCACGCCGGTGATCGCCGGCGTCGCCGCCGCGGCGGGCTGGCTCGACGACGCCGAGGAGCTGGACGGGCCGATACCGGAGGAGATAGCACCGCCCGAGAGGGACCCCCTGGGGTCCCCGGGCGACGCGGTCGAGGCCCCGGGGGATTCCGAGGAGTTCCCGGCGGCCGGCGGAGAGCAGACGGACTGATGTCGCGGGCCGCCCCTTCGCGCGCCCCCGTTCGGAGCTGAGACGGCCGGCGCCGACGAGGCGCGGTCGGGCCCCGGGGCGGTCGAGCGGCGGGGTGGATCGCGCTACACTGGGACTTCGTCCGCAGGTCGGGCGACACCTCCGGGGGCGACAGGCTTCGACGCGGTCGGTTCGCGGGGGTGATTGCGAGCCGAGGTGGGGGAGGCCTCGTTAAACACCCCCACAACACACACATGCGGACTCTCACGAGTACGCCCTCGCTGCCTAGCACACACTAGGTAGGTGAGGTATCGGGCCCTGTTCGCCGGCGGTGGGGGTTCCCGGTATCAACTCAGCCGGATCACCTTGCGCGGACGCCCTCGTCGCGCCGGGGACACTTCAGGAGGGCTGGCGCTTCGGACGTGGGTCGACGGGACCGACGGAGCGTGAGATCCAGATACGCCGACTACGCTCGTAGACGTCGCCCTTGGCGCGGTCGCGGACGCGGGTTCAACTCCCGCCGTCTCCACCATAGAAGCGAAGTTCGAACCGGCGTCCCCGAAGAAGGGGGCGCCGGTTTGCGTTTCGCGGCCGTTCTCGGCGTTCATGCGACCCAGGACGGCTTCCGGGGTGTTGCGGGCGCGAGTCGGGCTGTCGGAGCCGTCTGGGCGCTGCAAATAGGCGGAGAACGGGGCCTTGAGCGGCGCCCGGCGGACGCGTTCGTTGTCGATCTCGATCCGTTCGAAGTGCGCCTGGTTGAAGAGGCGGCGGACCTGGGCCTTGGCTCGGCAGTAGGCCTGCCGGGCAATGCACTAGTCCCCGACAGCGAGCGCTGGGAGGCGCTCAAGTGCGTCTGGATCTTCTGGGCCAGTGCGCAGCTCACTGACGACCAGGTCGACGCGACCGGCAACGCCTGGGCAATCCAGCTACGGCAGAACGACGAAAGCCGCCTCGGGCGTTCACCCAAGCAGCGCCGGAGAACCCAAGAAGCGCCTGCGGCCACTGGCTGCAGGCGGGTGAGGAGTTCATCGCGTTGATCGACGAGGACGGGTACCGGGTGGCGGACTGGTACCGGGAGCGGGCGTAGTGGCGTTCAAAGGATGCGTCTTCCACAGCATCCAAGGAGAACGAAGCGTGCCGCGGGCGAGGGTCAACGTGCTACACATGGCAGCCCAGCCATGTATGGCTGCTGTTGGCCTGCCAATGGAGGTCGCGTCCTGTGGAGTCAGCAGCGCGAGTCTTGGATCTCGAGACTAGACTGGGGACACGAGTGCCTGTGACTCAGAACACTGGCTTGCAGTCACCGTCCACGACCTTGATCCCATTCGTGCGGTATGTCTTATCCCCCAACTTGTAAGAGACGGACGCGCGCTCTCCCATAAGCGCTTTTGCTTGCTTCGGTTTCAGGTGTACGGGCTTGAGGCCCCAAATAATCCGTCCATAGCTGACGACCGAAGTTGCTGTGTCGAGCTTCATGCGGTAGGTCTTGGATCCGATTGCAAGACGTACGCCGGTGGGTTTGTTGCGCTTTGCCAGCCTCTTCTCATCGGCCAACTTGATACGGGGCTTAACGACGGTGTCGAGGTCGGCGTAGACGCCGGGGCGTCCCAGACAGCCTGATGACTTTGCGCTGGCAGCGACCCAAGCTTTGTACTTGAGCGGCTTGCGCGGCGCCGCGTCAGAGATCGCGACAACACCGAGGCCAACGATCGCTACGATGACGAGCGCCACAAGGCTAACTCGTGCGCTACGGGTGGTTGGTAGTGGATGGGTAAATACGGTCATGATCTGCAACTGGTATGTGGCATTTCCGGAATCTACGCAATACCTACGGTCCGGCGAAGGCTACGGCGCAGTCCTTGAGGTCTTGAACACCAGTGACGGTGTCGATCGCGAGCCCGATAGCTTCCTCGATGGCGGCAAGTCCCCGTGCCAGCTTGAGTGCCGCCGCGCTACTGCTGCCGAGCTTGAGGATGAGCGCATCGAGCACTCTGCGCGAGGATACGACGGTCAGAAGGGCGTCGTTTGGTGAGTGGATGATGGACAGGCTCGTCTTGAGGTCGTCAACGACCTTCGCATCCCTCGTTGTCTTTCCTGGGTATGCGACCTTGCCGATCTGAGCCACGGCCTTGCTGAGCGAGTTCTTCGCCGTCTCGATAGCCGTCACGTACTTCTTCGCCTTGAGAAGCCGGGTGAAGGCGACGGCATCGATTGAAATGTTGAAAATGCACTTCTGTTTGGCGGAGAGCAGTTTCGGGTCGTCCCAAATGTCCCCGGTGAAGATGCAGGCGATCGTCGTACCAGAGACATTGATCCAGCCGGCGTCATCACCGGGGTCGCACGCTTTGCGCGGCGCTCCGGGGTTTGAGCTAGTCGCATACGTGGGGCGCTGAAGGCACAAGGCACTCGAAAGACCCTGACAGTACGGATTGCCGTTGAGTGGGCCTGAGGGGCCCCGGGAGGGGCCTTCAGCGGAGTCCTCGAGTGGCGCCCCAATCGGGTCGGCGCGCACGCCGGACCCTGCTCCGGCAGGCAAGTGCCGCGACACCCAGATGTCTCGCGGGCCCTGCTTTCTGCCGTCCGAGGTTTCCGTCCAACTCCCCGTAGTCCACGCTGTCGTGACGACGTTGTCCGGGGACGCATCGATCGGTTGGCTGCCGGATATAACGAAGTCGCGTTTCGTCATTCCGGCGGGATCTACGAGGCGGGTGACATCCGTGACCTCTCCGGCTCCGGTCGCGATCGCCAGGGCCAGACCGGTGCGTAGCGTCTCGCTGCTGGACGAGTCGATAGCTCCCGTGGAGGCCGTGTAGGAGAAGGCGCAGGAGCCATCGCTAAGTTGGGCGACGCCGCCTGGTTGCGCGTAGGTGAGGCTCTGCGACGAGGCCGGCATCGCGACGCGAGGCTGCGGGAAGCCGGCAGGGTCAAGTCGGTCGATGTAGACACCGTTGGCGTAGAGGCTTCCGATCATTGTCGCGGTGCAGACACGCCCGACGCGATCCACGGTAGTCCTCATATCGAGGTTGTAGAGGGACGATGAGTAGCGGATCGGTGCTGAGACGGTGCCGTCGGGTGCCATGCGTTGGATCTCGCCGAAGGCGTAATCGTTGCTGGCCCCAACGAGCGATCCATCGCCACCGATAGCGAGTTGGGCCGTCTCGCTCCAACTCGGCACGCTGCTGGTGAGGAGATCTGGGCCAGCGATGCCGGCGGCGGAGATTCGGCGAAAATGCGCCACCAGCGACGTTGATTGGGCAGGGATGTTGGCCCAAGCAACACCGACGTTGCCGTCCTCGAGCGCGCGGATCGTCGGCGTGCCGACTATTCCATTCGGGAGGGTGCCAAGCGAGATGTCGTCCAGGCGTTCACCATCGGCGGTCACGCCTGTGGCGTGCAAGCTTGGGTCTTCCGACGAACCCGGATCGACGGAGTTCCACGCGAGCCAGGTTCGGGACGCTCCATCGATGGCGATTGCTGGCGCGGGTCCGTCCACGGTGATGATGCCGCGATTCGTGACGGTCGTCTCGCGCCGCAGCGAGCCGTCGGCACCGATTTGGGCGAGCTTGACGCGCTGGGCGCAGGCACCAGGTTCGCAGCCGGTCGCGGCGGTTTGCCATGAAGCTGAGATGGCACCTCCCGGTCCAACGGCGATCTGTGGCGAACCGCCCAACGACACGGTCGGGAGATCGGGTGATGGGGCGCTGGTTGGCGAATAGCCGCTGTCGAGCTCGATCGGCGCTCGAACGGTGCCGGTCGGTGAGACCGATGAGAGCATCACGCGAATGCGACCGAGAGCCGACGGATCCGCAGACACCGCGACGTACTCGAACCACGCGATCGCTGAGGTGCCATCGGGGCCTGTCGCCACGCGCGGCGCGATCACGCTTGCGTCGCCGACCGGACTGGTCACCGTCGCGATCTTGACTGGCGCGGACCACCGCGGGGCGTCGGCTTGTGCTGCGTGCGAAAAGGCGAGCAGTCCCGCGACGAAGGTCAGCGCCATGACCGGCGTCCGGCGCCATACCCGCTTCGTGATGCTGCGCCGCAGCCGACCTACGTGGTTCACCGGACCGTGACCTTCTTGTTGTTCAGGAGGGTCTTGCTTCCGTAGCGCACGGTCAGGCGGTACGCGCCCTTCTTCTTCGGTGCCGTGAAGCGTGCAGCGTTCGGCTTCGCGCGAACGGTGCCGCGGATCGTCTTGCCCCGCCTGGGCTTCCAGCTGATGGCCAGCTTGGCCTTGTTGGGCACGTTCTTGAGCTTCAGGGTGAGCTTCTTGCCGTGCTTGACGGACTTCGCGGCGAGCTTGGCGCTGGCGACGGGGACGACCTTGACCGGCGGCTTCGTGCCGGGCAGCGGGTTCGACGGCGGAGGGTTGGACGGCGGCGGCGTCGCGGAAGTCGTCGTCGGCGGCGGCGAGGTGTCGGAGGGAAGCGCTTGGACGCTGTAGGTCGTGGATGTGGTGCTGGTGTTGCCCGCAGCGTCGGTGGCGGTGACGGTGAACGTCTTCGTTCCCGGTGTGGTCGTGTCGACGGTCGCGGGGCCGCTGCAGTGTGCGACGGCGCTGCCGTCGGTCTCGTCGTTGCAGGCATAGATGCTCGCGACGGCTTGTCCGGCGGTGAAGACCTGGCCTTGGGCCGGTGTGGTGATGCTGATCGTGGGCGGCGTCGTGTCGAGGGGGATCGGCTCCGTGGCGACGGTGATCGCGGAGGGATCGCGGAGGCCGGTGATGAAGCTGTCCTGGACGGTCGCGCCGTCGGTCGTCGCTCGGCCGATTCGGCCGGCTGCCTCGTCGGTCCAGTAGACGTGGGCGGCGTCAGCGGTCAGCTGGGTGGGGTGAATGCCCGTGACGAGGTCGTCGCGGGTACCGGTGCCGTCGAGGTTGGCGCGGTGGATCGCGTCGACGCCCTTTTCGGTCCAAAAGACGTAGTGGTCGTTGGCGGCGAGGGCTTCGATGCGGTGCCCGGCCGTCAGGAGGCTGTTGCGGACGTCGGTGCCGTCGATGTTCGCGCGGCCGATCTCTCGGTTGTCGCCGTCGGCGCCGCCCCAGAAGAGAAAGCGGTCGGTCGCGGCGAGCGTCGGTGCTTCGCCGCCGCCGTCGGTGCCTACCACCCACCGCGTGGCGCCGGTGCCGTCGAGGTTGGCGCGGTTGATGCCGTAGAAGGACCACCAGAAGACGTGCTTGCCGTCTGTTGCGATGTCCTGGTGGATGTCCTCGGCGATCTCGGGGACCGCCCCGGCGAGCGGGGTCGGGGTGATGAGGTTCGGCGTCAGGTTGCTGCCGTCGGCGTTGAGCCGCCCGATCGCGCCGTACGCTTGGCTCGTTCCCCAGTAGGTCGTGCTGGAGGCCGCGGCCAGGCCACCGGTCTGCTGGAGGACTCCGAGGAAGTGGGGCGTGACGTCGCTGCCGTCGATCGCCATGCGGCCGAGGCCGGTGACGTAGTCGGTCCAGTAGAGGTGTCCGGCGTCCAGGGCGAGCGGACCTCGCGGGCTGGAGCCCGTCGCGGCGAACTGCTGCTGGACGCTCGTGCCGTCGAGGTTGGCGCGAGCGACGGTCCTGCCGTTCTGCCAGTAGAGGTGCGTCGGCGTGGCGCGGATCTCGCCCGGGTTCTGGTCGGCGCCGGTGATGAAGGCGGGCTCGGGGCTGCTGCCGTCGAGGTTGGCGCGGCCGACGGCCGTGGCGCTGGTCCAGTAGAGGTGGTCTCCCTGGATGGCGATGCCACCGATGTTGCTGGGAGTGGTGACGAGGTTGGCGTCGACCTCTCGGGTGGCCAAGGAGATGCGGCTGATCGAGGCGTCGCCGTCGGACTCCGCCCAGTAGAGGTGGTTCGCGGTGACTGCGAGGCTCGTGGGCCAGTACGTGCCGCCGTCGCTTTCGGTGACGAAGTCGTTGTCGACGTCGGTGCCGTCCAGATTGGCGCGACCGATCGAGTGGCGGCTGGCGACGCTCCAATACAGGTGGGTGCCGTCGTTGGTGAGGGAGTAGTACGAGCGGCGCCGTGAGTCGGGGGACAACTCGATGAACCGCCGCTGGACGTTCGTCCCGTCGACGTTGGCGCGGCCGATCGTGCCTGCGGCGCCATCGAGCCAGAACAGGTGCGTCCCGTCCGAGGTGACGGCATCCGGCTGGTAGGCCCCCGTGTCGGCGAACGTGTCGTCGACGTTCGTGCCGTCAGTGTTCGCGCTGCCGATCGTGCCGGCGGCGGCGTCGGACCAGAAGAGCTTCGTCGGCGCGCCATCTGCGGATGCGGCCGGCGGTGAGCCGCCCACCGACACGAACGCGAGAAGGAGTCCGATGACGAGCAGGAGGGACCGGGTACGGACGGGCGCAGGACGGGTTGGGCGAAGCATCAAGGTCTTTCGGATTCGTGGCGCGGCGGCGTCGCCTGCAGCGTCTCGGGGACGCGTGTCGGACGATGGACGGTTCATGTCGGATTGGGACGGGGGTCGCGGTCAGCGGGACGGAGGGATGCGTCACCGCCGTTCGGCCCTCGGACGGAAGACGTGGCGCCGCATCGTTTTTGAGACTCGCCGGGGCGGCGTCTTGCGTCGAGGTTCACCTTTCGGGGAGGGCCCGTTTCAGCGGCTGAATCGGTTCGTTTGCACGGGAAAGCGGGGCTCCTGGCGACGTTGTGGGTGGATCGTCGGGGGTTCAGCACCCCGGAGATGGTGGGCAGAGGCCTCCGAGTCTGGGCAGGCCTGTCGCGGATATCGCGTCGCCGGAGGGGAACGCAGACGTGCGGCGGCTGATCAGCCTGAGCGTCGTGCTTGCGTCTCGGTCCGGGCGTTCGGCAGGCTGGGATAGAGCGCCGCAGCGATCCGCGGCCGGTGCTCTGGATCGTGGGACAGAGCCTCACAAACGTCGGGGGCTGGCAGCGGCACGCCCACGAGAGCGAGCCGTCCAGCAGCTTCATCGCCGCGATGAGCGACGGGGTCACGGCGTGACCATCTGGGATCCGCGCCACGCTGCCCGCAAGCCCGACTCGCTTACCTCGGTCGCTGAGACCTCGCCGTTTCATCGAGCGACTCGAGTCAGGGCTTCGGCGTCAGACACGGTGTCGCCTTGGGCGGGCACGGCGGCCGTGGGCGTGGGCACCAGGCAGAGTCGTCATTCGGCCACAGTGCACCACTGTTCGCAAACGATGCTCTGGGATCACCCGACGATGTCTCTGGTGTTAGCCGCGGGGCCCCTGGCCCGGGCTGAGGGTCGTCGCGGACTTCGGGGCCGACGTGCCGACGCCGACGGAGCCGACGAACGTGACTACGCGTTGGTCGTGAGCGACCGTGAACTTGACGTCGTAGCGGCCGCGCTGGCGGGGCGCCCGGATCGTGGCCAGCTTGTGGCGTACCGTGCCGGTGGTCCGGCGCGTCGTCTTGCGCTTGCCGATCAGGGTCCAGGTGGCGGTGACGCGCTTGCCCTCAGCATTGAGCACCTGCACGGCAAAGCGGCCTCGCGCCGGGATCCGGCGCTTGGCAACGATCGGGGTGGTTGCCGGAATCGCCGCGACGTACGGAGAGGGCTGCTCGGTCTTGGTGATCGTGTTTCCGTGGAGGGTGTACGAGAGTTTGCGAAACGGGGCGCCGCTGCCTCGCACCTGCAACAAGCCGCACGATGTTGCCGGGCTCCCGTGCTGGTGGAAGTAGGCACGGTACGGCGTGACGCCGCCGAAATAGGACGGCATCAGGGTCCCGCCGCCCTCGACAGGAGGCCCGCTGAAGTCGAGCGGCCCGGTCTTGATGGCCGCGGTGTATGTGTTGACGATCTTCTTCACACCTTGGCCGGTCGCGAGACTCGAGGCCGACTGGCCGCCGAAGTCGCCGGCATACCCGAAGAAGCCAACCCACCCGTCCACTCCGCCGGAGAGCTTGAACCCTCTGTCGCACCGGCTGTTCGACGCACCGAACTCCTCGGCGGTGCCGAGAGGGGCGAAATTGGCGGGCAGGTCACCGTCGTCGGGCACGGCGTACTGCTGAATCGCCAGCTTCTGCTGGGCGAGGGCGTCGGCTGCGAAGCGCTTTGCTTCGGAGTACCGGCCCGTGACGGCCAGGATCCGCGTCGCGGAGAGGTCGAACCAGAGGCGGGTTGGCTCGGCGTCCAGCGTTGCCGCTTGAGACAGCAGTGGTTCGATCGTCGCCTCGGCACCCAACAGGTCTGACTGGGCGAGCAGCCGGTCGGCATGCTCCCACGTGGCCGTGAACTCCGGCGTCGGAGGGGCGGCGGCCGCAGCGGACGCCGTCGACACGAACGCGGCGATCGTAAAGACGGCTGCCGTCAAGCGGCGGGCTGGCGCGTCGTTTCGGCGCTTGGCGCTGAGCGCGGAGAGTGGGCGAAGCATCAAGGTCTTTCGGATTCGTGGCGCGGCGGCGTCGCGTACGGTGTCTCGACGTTGCATGTCGGACGAT
The DNA here is from genome assembly GCF_040675535.1 of Patulibacter sp. NPDC049589. Lineage (NCBI taxonomy): Bacteria > Bacillati > Actinomycetota > Thermoleophilia > Solirubrobacterales > Patulibacteraceae > Patulibacter > Patulibacter sp. NPDC049589. The sequence goes on from NZ_JBFAPC010000002.1 coordinate 54,938, forward strand.
CGCCGGTCATGCCGGATTAGCATGAGGAAGTCGGTCGGCGGGACGGGATCAACGGATGCGCCCCGGCCGTTCGGTCATCGGACGGAAGACGTGGCGCCGCATCTGTGCTGGAGACTCGCGGGACCGGTGTCTTTCGTCGAGGTTCACCTTTCGGGGAGGGCTCGTTCCAGGGACTGAATCGGGTCGTTTGCACGGGAAAGCGGGGTGCGTCGTCCGTATACTCGCCGCCGCATGGGTGCGCCAGACCGATCATCGGATCGACACCAGACGGTCGTCGAGACGGCCACGATCCGGCTGCTGCGCTTGACGTTGTCGTTCGGCTGCGCCAGCTCGGTGGTGTCGCTCGTCGTCACGCTCGTCCCGTTCCGGAATGTCGGGACCGTGGCGCTGGCTTTCGCATGGGTCAGCGTGTGGGTGACAGCGTTCGTGGTTGCGCCGGTCACGGTGCGCCTGTTGCGCCGACGTCCGTGGCAGGTCGTGCTCGCGGTGGCGTTGGCCAGTGCGATCACGACCGCGATCACGGGCGGCACGGAGAGCCCGCTGCGGACCGAGGCCAGCTGGTTGGGCTGGGCACTGACGGTGACCGTCGGTGCCGTCTCGGTCCTGGCGATGGCGGCGGTGCTCTGCGCCTCGGTGCTCGCCGGGATGCTGATCGCCGACACGACGCTGCACGACGTCGTGGCGGGCCCGGATCGCTACACGTTGGTCACGGACGTCCTGAACCCCTTGGTGGTCGTCATGGCGGCGCTGGCGCTGGCCGGCGTCTTTCGGTCGGTGCTCGTCGATGCCGGGGGCGCGCTGTGGCGGATGCGCCACGGCGACGGCGCCGCGACCCCGGGGTTGCGCGCGCTGGTGGCCGGCCGTCGTGTCCTGGAGCTCCCCGGTCCCCGTCCTGACCCGGATCCGCTGACGCCGGCCCAGCGCGTCGTCGTCTCGTTGCTGGCTGACGGCCACACGCCCCAGCAGATCGCGCTGCTGACCGGTCGTGCCAACGACACGGTCTACGAGCACATCGCCAACGCCAAGAAGCGGGTCGGGGCGAGAACCATCGAGCACCTGATCGTGCGGTCCTGGCGGCAGCCGACGTGAACGACCAGTCCGTGGCTCCCGTCGTCACGAGGCCGGCCGAGGCGCGTCGGCTGGAGATCCGTCGTCCGGCGGAGCTCGTCGAGCTGGCCGAGCTGGTCTACCGCGGCGTCTTCGGCGTCGGCCTGGTGGTTGCCACAGGCACCGCCGGCTACGCGCTGCTGCTCGTGGCTCTGCAGTCCGGGGGCCACCGTGGCGTCTCGGTCGGGGTCTGCGTCGCGGTGCTGATCGGCGAGCTGGTGGCCGTCCGCCACCGGGTGGCGGTCTATCGCGCCCTGCGGCTGCGGCCGCCGCTGGTGCTGCTCCCCGCGGTCGGGTTCGCGGTGGGCTGTGGCCTGATGGGCGTGCACAACCAGCAGATGTTCTACGCGCTGACGCTGCTCTTCGGCGTCCTGAGCGTGGCGGTCCCTTTGCGATGGACCGCCGTCGCCGCCGTGATCGCCGCGATCGGTCTCGGTCTACCCCGGGCACTGGACGGCAACTGGCTCAACGCCGACGTGATCGCCGCGGTCGTGATCCCCGTCGTGTTCTGGCTGATCATCGAGCAGCTCGCGCGCTACATGCTGCGCCTGCACCACGCACTCACCGTCGATCCCGTCGACCCGCCACCGGTCCGGGTGCAGGCGTGGACGACTCCGGATCCCCCCGACGCTGTGGCCGGTGCGCAGTCCGGCGACGACCTGCGGCGTGCGGCGGTCGACGACGCCGAGCACGATGCAGACAGCGAGGCCCCGAACCTCGACGATGCCGGCCTCAACAGCCGACAGATGGAGGTCATCGCGTTGCGCTGCGAGGGGCTCACCGATCTCGAGATCGCTGCCTGCCTTCAGATGGGGCCTCAGCAGATCCGCCGGCACCTCCGCGTCGCGCGAGATCGCGTTGGCGTGCGCACCACGCCGCAGCTCGTCGCTTGGGCGATCCGCGTCGGGCTTGTGCCGCCGCCGTGAGTGGACGGGGTGGACGAACTCGGTTCTGCTCGCGAGACGCGGCGACCGGGGCTGCCTGTCGTCAAGGGATGGGCGGGCCGCTGGCGTCCCGCGTTCATCGTGGAAATCGACGGGCTCGTTCGTCTCGCCGGCCCTCCCCGAAAGGTGAACCTCGACGCGTGAGGCGAACCCCAGCAGAGTCTGGCGCTCAATGCCGCGCTCTGATTTGAAACTCAACATGCGGACAGGACGGAGGGCGCGTCGACCTCGCCACCGCGCTCTGACGATTGTGATCACTGCAGCCACAGTCGCTGGTGCGGTCGTTCCGGCCGCCGCGCTTGCCGATTTCTCGGACAACGGGCTGAAGTACTACGCCCTCACCGGCATCGGCGACGGGCTCGCTAAGAACTCGTCGTCGACGACGAAGACGACGAAGACGACCTACTGCCCCGGCCGTACCTACACGGTCAAGTTCACGCTCAAGAACGATGGCTACAGGGGGGTGACTCGCGGATTCCGGGCGCCGAAGCGCGTCTACGAGAACGTCCGGCTGTACCTCGGCACGAGGAAGGGCCTGACCATCACGAAGCCGCCTTCCGGCAGCGTCAAGGCCCCGGACACCTGGCTCGACGGCAAGCGGGACAAGGAGGGCATCCGGTACTGGCGGACGAAGATTTTCAGGTTGGCGGCCGGAGCGACGAGGACCTTCCGGTTCACACTGAAGCTCAATGCCGGCGCCAAGTCCACCAACGCCCAGCTGGTCGCGCTCTACGCGTCGGATCAGGTCGAGGACACCCAGCACGGTGGAACGCTCAACCCGGCAATGGTCGAGGGCACCGACGTGAGCGTGTTGCAGAGCAACGGGTACCTTATCCCGGTCTCGAAGCGATGCTGACGCGCGCGGGCGGGTACAGGCTGGATGCACCTGTCCGGTGGATCGTGCTCTTCGCGATCAGTATCGGTCTGGTTTCGTTCGCGCCGACCGCAGTAGCGGCTGGGCCGCAGACCACGAAGTGCGGCATTGGTGGCGAGCCGCTCGTACAGCAGGGGTTGCGCATCACGCTGGTCGAATGCCCGGCAACGATCAGTGCGACAGAGCCGACGCGGTTCCGCATCAAGCTGACGGCTCGTCGGACCATCAAGAATCTCAAGGTCTCGATGGTGGCGCACCTCAACGGGAAGCCGACCCGCTACAAGGCGAAGCTTTTCCGCAAGGGACGCTCCAAGACCCTGACCTACTGGCTGGAAGCCCCGGAACGCTACGCCGAATACGGCGAAGTGCCGATCGAGGTGACCATCAAGGGCCAGCGAGTCAGCGTGCTCCTGCTCTGCAACGCAAAGATTGGGAACTGACTCTGTCTGAACAGCGACACGATCTGCCTTGGTGGATCGTGTCGTTCAGCCTGAGCGAAACACGGGCGATCAGTAACTCGGTGGCACTTCGGTCTCGCGTACGGGGACGTACGAGGCGTTGCTGCGGTTGTGGACGTAGTTCGTGAGCATCTGGTCGCGGGGGAGATTGAACGTCTCGGCGGGCGTGGTGACGTCGCTGGCGGTGAGATCCGCTCCGGTGGTGCGGAGTGGGTAGAGCTTGTTGGCGAAGGTCGGGCCGTTGACGGTCAGGGGCTGGGCGCAGTCGGCGATCGTGAGCGCCTGGACGTTGCGAGCGGCGGTCGGGGTTTTGCCGGCGGAGGTGTTCTTGGTGTCGCAGGTGATGAGGTTGCGTCCGGCGACGAGCCAGGCGTCGATGCGGGTGACGCCGGCGCCGATGACGATGTCGCAGTCGGCGAGCAGGATGATCCGCGGGATCTGGGTGAGGTCGGCGTAGGTGTCGGTGACGGAGTCGGGCTGGCCGGGCACGAAGTCGTACTTGATGTCCTGGTTGATCGCGATCGAGCCTCGGCCGTTGCAGTCGTCGGTGCCCTTGCTGGCGCGAAGGACGATGTCGCGGCCCTTGAACGAGGCCAAGGCAGAGGTCGGCGAGGCGGCGGCATCGAGTTTGAGGTCGCCGTCGCGGATGCTGACGCGCCGGTGCTTGTCGCCACGTTCGACCTTGTCGTCGCTCGGGGCGAGGCGCGAGATGTCAACGGTCGGTCCGACTGCCGTCAGTTGCGTCGTCGGGATGGTCTGCGTGAGCTGGAAGAGCTGCTGGGTCGGTGCGAGCGGTTCTTCGTGCCCGGGTAGCTGTAGGCGCCGGTGCCGGGGGTGTTGCCGAACGCCAGGCGGGTGTTGCCGTTCTGCGCCGAGGGGATCGTGGCGGTGCCGATGGCGAGGCTGCCGGAGGCAAACGCGCCGTACTCGACCCAGGAGCCGTAGAGGTTCGCCGAGCGACCGTTGAACAGGGACGACGGGTTGGCGCCGACGATGCTCGGGGCGCCAGCGGTCTGGATCTTCTTCGCGAGACTGTCCGTTGTTCTGCGTGTGGGGCCGGCTGTTGTGGATCGTAGTGGTGGGGTCAGTCGTGGTCGGGGTAGCGGTCGCCGAAGTGGATCTTCAGCGCGAGGCGGGCTGCTGCCCAGCCGTAGGTGCGGCGCCATTTCGTCTCGGCGCGGGTGATCGCGAGGTAGATCAACTTCGAGGCGGCTTGCTCGTCGGGGAAGTGGCCGCGGGTCTTGATGACCTTGCGGATCTGGCGGTTCAAGGCTTCGATCGAGTTGGTCGTGTAGACGATTCGGCGGAGCTCGTCGGGCAAAGCGAGGAACGGTGTGATCTGGTCCCAGCGCTCGCGCCAGGACGGGCCGATCATCGGGTACTTCTGGCTCCTGCGGCTTCGAATCGCTCGAGTTGCACGAGCGCGTCGTCGGCGTCCAGGGCGGTGTAGATCGGCTTGAGGTCCCGGGCGACGGCCTTGCGGTCCTTGTCGGGCACGTACCGCAGGCTGTTGCGTATCTGGTGCACGATGCAGGTCTGCGTCCACGCTTTCGGGAACACGGCCTCGATCGCGTCTTGGAACCCGGCGAGGCCGTCGCAGCAGGCGATCAGCACGTCGTTCACGCCGCGGCGTTTGAGGTCGGTGAGGACGGAGCCAGAACTTCGCGCCCTCGTTGTCTTGCCACCACAGCCCGAGCGTCTCGCGGGTGCCATCGGTCGTGACGCCGATGGCGAGGTAGCACGCCCTCGTCGTGACGGACCGGTCCGCGCGCATCTTCACGTGGATCGCGTCGAGGTACACGATCGGGTAGACCGGGTCCAGCGGCTGGGCCCGCCAGGCCTGCACGTCGTCGAGGACAGCGTCGGTGACTTGCGAGATCGTGTCGCGCTTGACGCGGCCGACGCCGTAGATCTCGGCGAGCTGGTGCTCGATCTCGCGCACCGACATGCCGCCGGCGTACATGCCGACGATCTGCTCGTCCAGGCCACCGACGCGGGTCTGGCGCTTGCGCACGATCTCCGGGTCGAAATCGCCCGCTCTGTCGCGTGGCGTGCGGACCCGCGTGTCGCCCAGCGGCGTGGCAACGGTCTTCTCGACGTGTCCGTTTCGGTGGTTCGGGCCGCCGAGGCCGTCCGGCGGCGCCTGGCCCTTGGGGTAGCCGAGGTGCGCGTTCATCTCGCCCTCCAGCGCGGCCGACAGCAGTCGTCCGGCGAGCTGCTGCAGCAGGCCGCCCTGGCCGGTGACGTCGCCGGGCGCCGGCCGCGTCGCCGGGGCCGTCGTTCCCGCTCGCCCTACGGGCTCGCGCGCTCGACGGCCCCGGCGACGCTACAAGCGCCACTGGTCGTCCCGACCCCTACACACAGTTCCCCGGACAGACCCTGCACGCCGACGATCCGCCGCCGGCTAGGCGTCGTCGACCTGCTCCATCGCCTCTGCCACCGAGTCCTCTCCGAGGTTCACCCGGAGGATCGCGACGAGTTCTCGTGCCTCGCCCTCGGTGAGATTGATCCACGTGGTCCGCTCCTCCTCCGGCCACCCCTCCGGTGCTTTGAGGTCGAGGACCGAAAGGTCGATGCCGCCACCCGGGCGACGCAGGTCCTCGATCTCGATCAGTGTGTGGCGTCATCGCCGCCAGCCCACAGCTTCCAACGCTTCCGCACGGCCATAGATCAGATTCTAGGCCGACGCTCCGACCTCATCACTGCCCGCGCCCACTTCCACCATCGCGGTGCATGCCTGACTGACCACTTCCGCCGCGCAGCGCACCGCGGCCCGACTGGCGAAGAGCAGATCGCCTTGCCGGATCAAGCCGAACTCCTCCAGGCGCGTGATCGCGTCGCGGACATCCAACACGCTCCAGGGTGCCGGTGGCCCACGTTCGCGAATCGCCTCCAGCGGCGTGAGCGGCGCAGGACGACACTCCAGAAGAAGAAGCAGCAGCAGCGCAGCCTCGGCTGCGGTTCCAGACAGGCGGGAAGTCATGGCTGGCGACGGTCGGGCTGTGCGCCCCGTGGCGCCCATTTACTACCACAGCACACTAGCAACATTCACAAAGCTGAATCACCATGGTACAATACCTATATATGGCGGCGAATCATGAAACAACATCCCGCATCGAGCTTGACAACGAGACGGCCTTCGAAGTGGCGTGGGGCATGGTCAGTGATCGCATCTCCGCGGCTGCCGCAGAGCTGTATCAACACGCAGAGGGCACCCCAGAGGCGCGGGAGCAGCACGCGCGCATCCACCGGCTGATCGACATCCGTGACAGCCTGAGCCCCGACCGTCGCGACGCACTCGATGTCGTGATGGCGCTCGTGCCGGCACTGAGCGAGCCGACGGAGCCAGCGCGGGCGTGACCGACGGCGAGCACGCCGCACACGACCGCTACGTTCTCGGGGAGACCGAACGACGTGCGGTCTTCGTGCGCGGCATCGTTCCCCACGAGCTGGAACGAGCCCAGCGCGTACCGCGCCCGCGCGTCGTCTACATCGGTGGCCAGCCTGGCGCAGGCAAGTCGGCCCTACAAGACCGACTCCGCGACCAGCTCGAAGCAACCGACGGCCGCCACTCGGTCCTGGAGATCAACAACGATCGGTTCCGGCTCTACCACCCGCGCTACCGAGAGCTGCAACGCATCGACGACCAGCGCGCCTCGGTTCTGACGAACCCCGACGCCAACGCCTGGGTCGACCTGGCGATCGACGCCTCCCGCACCATCCGCTCGCACGTCTTCCTCGAGAGCAGCCTCCGCCGCACCGACGAGATCCTGAAGACCACCCGCGGCTACCGCGACGCCGGCTTCGGCGCCGAGCTGCACCTGGTCGTCACCCACCCGCTGATCAGCCGGATCTCAGTCGCCGAGCGCTATCTCGGCCAGATCGACACCGGCCAACCCGGACGGTACGTCGTCACCGACACTCAGCAGGAAGCGATCGACCTCCTTCCCCGATCTCTGCGCGCCCTCGCGGACTCAGGGCTCTTCAGCATGATCGGCCTCCATCAACGCAGCGGCGTCGACATCCTCACCGGCACGCCCGGGCCATGGCTGACGCCGGACGCGATCGTCGATGCCTACCGCGCCGCCGTGGCGGAGCAGGCGGCAGCACTCGAGCGCACGAAGCTGCTGCGCCGCGTCGAGGTCGCCTTGGCACAGGCCGAGCACTACGGCCGACGCGAGTGCGCCGTGGACCTTCGGCGGCTGCGAGGCGACGTCGAGGGCATCGACCGGTAGCACGACCGCTTGCGTGTCGTTGCGTCGTGGCGTTATCGGATGAGTCGATACCGATGATGCACGTCACGCCGGAGCTTCGGCGATTCGCCCGTCGCGTGGCGCCGGAGCGCGGTCGTGATCGTCGAGGCGGGAAGTGGATGCCCGACCTGCTGCTCGAGGATGTGACGTACTTCGGAGGGGCACAACGCTCGTCGGTGCTCGCCGAGCACGCGAAGCACAGCATCGGCGGCCCAGCCGGGGCGGAGCGGGGTCGCGCCCGGCCTCTCCAGCGAGTCGGCCGGTTCGCCGGCGAGCAGCTTCGCGCGGTGCCCGTTCAGCGTCCTCCACGCCTCCGTCGTCGCGGGGGTTGAAAGGGCACCGACGAGCCCCACCTCCGAGCACCGGCCCCCGCAAGGGTGCCGGTGTCGTTCTCGGGAGAGTCGGTCGCCGGGACGGCCGGGCCCCGGCGACGAGGATCAGGCCGGGAGCGCCCGGCGCCGGGACGGCGGTCCGGTTCCGTGGAGCTCGTGGTCGATCTCCTCCATCGCGTGCTCCAGGCGGAGCATCGTCGCGACGACGTCGCGCGCGCCGGACCGGATGGCCGCGATCACGTTGACGTCCTCACCCGCCCGGGTGCAGGCGATGACCCGCGCGTCGGGGTCGACCTCCATGATCCGCCGCATCGCCGCGACCCCGGCGAGGTCCTCCATCGCGACGTCGATCGCGCAGACGTCGGGTCGCAGCACGCGGTAGTGCGCCACCGCGTCCGCCGGTCCCGACGCCTCGCCGACAACGTCGTGTCCGGCCCGTCGCAAGCGGTCGGTCACCACCTTGCGGGCGTCCAGCATGTCCTCAACCACGAGTACCCTGGCCAACGAACCACGTCCTCTCGTCTCGTCCGTGAGTGCACGGCTCGCGCCGCACGACGACACCATCCGTGGCGTCGTCGTCCGGGGGATCGGCGGGACGCGGGCGAACACCCACGTGGATAGAACGGGCGTCTAGCCGCCGGCCCTGGCGCGTCGACGTTCGTCGGGGACGCCGGATCAGGGTCGGACGGTCAGCGTCTGCCGGATGGTCTGCGCGCTGCCCGCCGCCGGAGCGAAGCGCAGGACGAGCGTGACGCGCCGGCGGGACCTGCGCTTCAGGAGCCGGCGGCCGGCGGCCGTGGTGCGGATCGTGAAGCGCGCGCGCCCCGCGCCGGTCGCGCGGGTGGTGCCGGTGGCGACGGTCCGGCCGCCGGAGGTCACCGTCACGGTCAGCCGGCCGGCGCCCGGGGCACCGAACGCGAGGCCGGTGAGGCCGCGCCGCAGCCGGGCGACGCCGTGGTTGCGCAGGCGTGTCGCGATCGTGGACCGCGTGGTGCGCAGCGGGGCCAGCACGGTCGTGGCGGACAGCGTCGTCGCCTTCGGAACGGTGGTGCCCGTCGTGCTCGTGGACCCCGTCGTCGCGGTGGTGGAGGGGACCGGCGGCTTCGTGCCGGTCGCGGTCGGGGTGGGAGTCGCCGCTGCCGTCGTCGTCGTGGTCGCGCCGGTCGTCGTCGTGGTGCCGGGGTCGGTGGCGGGCGTGTCCGGGCCGACGGCGACCGCGTACTGCGCGCGGTCGGCGAGGAAGGTCCAGTCGCCCGTCGTCGAGCTCCAGCCCTTGCCGACGTCGACCCGCGTGTCGGTGTTCGCCACGACGGCCGTGACCCGCGAGAAGCCGGTCAGCCCCGTGAGCAGCACGGTGCCGGTGCCGCCCGCGGGCAGGTCCGTCCGCTGGACCGTCGTGGTCCCGGTCAGGGCGTCCCCGGTGCGGCCGACGAGGGCGATCGACGACGCCACGCCGACGGGCGCCGTGACCGTCAGGCGCGCGGAGCCCGTGCCGTTCTGCGGGACGGCGTAGAGGCGGTAGGCGAGGTGGTCCAGGGGCGTGGTGGCGCCCGTGGCCGGGAGGGCGCTGCGGGTGACGTCCGGCACGCCGTAGGTCTCGAACAGGGGCTGGTCGTGGAACCCGGAGCCCGCGGTGCGCCACTCGGCGGTCGCCGCCGCGAACGCGCCGAACTGCTTCGAGACGGACGACGAGAGCGGCGCGAGCCGGGAGTCCAGCGCGTCGACCGCGTAGTCCTCCGGCGTCGCGGTCTCCATCGCGTTCCACGCCTGGCGGATCCCGTCCGCGCCGAGCGTGGTGCGGTCCGCCAGCCAGTGCACGAAGAGGCTGCTCCCGTAGACCTTGTTCGCCTGTGAGATCTCCGTCTGGGTCGCGCCGGAGGCGGGCGGCGTGAAGAACGTCGTGATCGGGTAGTCCGGAATCGTCGCCCAGCGCGGCAGGTAGTTGATCCAGTCGTTCCCGTCCGGGTAGACCTGGTCCTCCATCCACGTCGCCGTCGCCTCGCCGATCCAGGTGTCGAAGGAGACGTCGGTCGCGAACTGCAGGACGTGGTTGTACTCGTGGGCGGCGGTGACCTGGAGCGGGACCAGGTAGTCGTCGTAGCTCGGGAACTCCGCCGGCGAGTAGTCGTTGTCCATCGCCATGTAGGCGGAGAAGTGGACCGAGTTCGCCGGCGAGGCCGTCTCCGGCGCGGCGTATCCGAAGACGCCGTCGTCGCCGATGTCGCCGATGTAGACGTCGAACTGGCCCGAGGCCCCGACGCCGCCGACGGCACCGGTGCTCCCGTCGCTGACCGGTGCGCGCCACTGGAGGTCCGTGTTCTCCTTCGTGGCGACCGTCTCGAACTCGCGCAGCATCGCGTCGACGTAGTCCGGGACGCCGTTGCCACCCGGGACGGCGACCCCCGCCGCGTTCTTGGCGTCGGCGAGGCTCGGCGCGTCGGGTCCCGTCGTCACCCAGTGGATGCAGAAGCGGGTGCTGCAGGTCAGCTCCTCGGTCCGGCCGGCGTAGCTCAGGAACTCGTCGCCGCCGGTGGAGCTCGGCCGGGCCAGCAGCCCGTTCGCCTTCGCGGTGTCCTGCGGCCCGAGCTCCGACCTCGTGGCGGCGAGGTCGCGCAGAGCGATCGTCAGGTCGCCGCCCGCGGGGTCGCCGGTCGTCGCCTGTTCGACCCGCCGCAGCGCGTCGCGTGCGGCGGCGTGGGTCCGCTCGACCGCCGCGCCGGCCGGTGCGGCGGCCCCGGCGAGGCCGATCGCAAGGGCCCCCAGCACGCCGCCGGTGACGGCGATCGCGCGGGGCCGCCGTGGTCCTCGCCCGAATCGCATCGCCGGATCGTAGGGCGGCGCGTGCGCCGTGGCACGCGATTCCCAGGGATTCCCAGGGTAGGGTCGACCGCATGTCCAGCGCGATCCGCTTCTCGAGCTACGGCGACCCCGACGTCCTGGGACTCGACGACGTGCCCGACCCGGTGCCCGGTGCCGGCCAGGTGCTCGTGCGCGTACGGGCCGCGGGCGTCAACCTCGCGGACTCCAAACGGCGCCGGGGGCTGTGGTCCGGCGGGAAGGACCTGTCCGCCCCGACCGGCGTCGGGTTCGACCTGGCGGGCGTCGTGGAGGCGGTCGGCGAGGGCGTCGCGTCGCCGGCGGTCGGCGACGAGGTCTTCGGGACCGGCACCCACACCTACGCGGAGCTCGCGCTGTCGACGCCCGCTCAGCTGGCGCTCCGGCCGGCAGAGGTCCCGTGGGAGGTCGCCGGGGGCGTCGGCGTGGCCGGCCGCACCGCGTACCGGGTCTTGCGCCAGCTGGAGGTCGGGCCGGGGGACACCCTGCTGATCCACGCGGCCGCCGGCGGCGTCGGGATCATCGCGACGCAGCTCGCGATCGCCTGGGGCGCGTCGGTCGTCGGCACCGCCGGGCCCGACAACCAGGCGTTCGTCCGCGAGCTCGGCGCCACGCCCGTCCGTTACGGCGACGGGCTCGCCGAGCGCGTGCGGGCGGCCGCGCCCGACGGCGTCGACGCGGTCCTCGACGCGTCGGGGCGCGGCGAGCTCGGCGTCTCCGTGGAGCTGGCGGGCGGGCCCGAGCGCGTGATCACGATCGCTGCGAGCGACGCCAAGGAGCACGGCGTGCGGTTCTCCGACAGCGACAAGGGCGTCGACGTGACCGACGCGTTCCCCGAGCTCGGCCGTCGGCTGGCGGCCGGCGACGTCGTCCTCCCGGTCTGGCGGACGTACCCGCTGGCCGAGGCCGCGGAGGCGCACCGGGCCAGCGAGAACGGACACCTCCGGGGCAAGATCGTCCTGCTGCCGTGAGCCCGGGGGAGCGTCGCCTCCGCGCGCTCCTGCAGGAGCTGCGGCTCGACCTGCCCGCAGCCGCGGCCACGATCCGCGGCGCCGACCCGGTCCTCGCCTGCCGCTACCCGCTGGGCGAGGCCGCGGCGGCGGTGCACGCCGCGGTCGGGTTGCAGGCGGCGCGGATCGGCGAGGACCGCGGGTTGGCACCCCAGACCGTCGCGGTCGACGTCGCCCACGCGGCCGCCTCGCTGCGGGGGTTCCTCGACCAGGTCGTCGACGGGGAGACGCTCGACCCCGATCCGACCGGCCGGCTGCCGGGCGTCGGGCTGTTCGCCGCGCAGGGCGGCTGGGTCCAGACCTACGGCGCGTTCCCGCCGCTGCGGGAGCGGACGCTCGGCGTCCTGCGCTGCGACGACGACCGCGGCGCGATCGCCCGCGCCGTCGCCGGGTGGGACGCCGACGCGCTGGTCGACGCGCTGGTGGACGCCGGGGCGCCCGGCGCGACCGTCGGGACGGCCGCGGAGTGGGAGGCCTCCGACCAGGGCCGCGCGCTGCGGGCGCTGCCGCTCGTCGTCCTTGAGCGGATCGGCGACGCGCCGCCCGAGCCGTTCCCGGCCCTGCGGGATCCGCGGCCGCTGGACGGCGTGCGCGTCCTGGACCTCACGCGGATCATCGCCGGGCCCGCCTGCGGGCGGACCCTGGCCGAGCACGGCGCCGAGGTCCTGCAGATCGCCTCGCCACGGCTGCACAGCGTCCGCCGCGCCGCGATCGAGACGAGCCCCGGCAAGCGGGTCGTCCACCTCGACCTCACCGACCCGGGGTCGCTGGCGGCGCTCCGGGCGCTCGTGCCGGCCGCCGACGTCCTCTGCCAGAACGCCCGGCCCGGCGCGCTCGGCCGGCGGGGCCTGGGGGCGGAGCAGCTGGCGGAGCTGCGGCCGGGGATCGTCTACGTCTCGACCGACACCTACGGCCACGTCGGCCCGTGGCGCCTGCGGCCGGGCTTCGAGCCGCTCGCCCAGGCCGGCGTCGGCTGGGCGGACGAGCACCGCGACGCCGAGGGCCGGCCGACGATCGTGCCGGCGCTCCCGTGCGACTACGCCACCGGGTACCTGGCGGCGCTCGGCGCGATGGCCGCGCTGCGCCGGCGGGTGATCGAGGGCGGCAGCTGGCACGTGCGCACCTCGCTGGCCCGGACCGCGATGTGGTTCCGCGACCAGGAGGGCCGCGTCGACCCCGCGGGCGCCCCCGGGACGCCGGCGGCCGCGACCGCCGGCCGGCGGATCCGGCTGGACGGCGGCTTCGGTGCCGTCGACCAGCTGGCGCCGGCCGTGACGATGTCCGGCACCCCGCCGCGCTGGGCGACTCCGGGCGGGCCGCCCGAGGACGGTCCGCCGGCGTTCCTGCCGCGGTGAGGATCGCGCCCGTCTCCCGAGGGGCCGGCCGGGCCGGCGGCCGCGGCGGGCGGCAGAGGCCGACGGGGCGAGGGCCGCTGCTGCGCTCGGCGCGTATGCCCGGGACGCATGGACCTGCACGCCACGCATAGGGCCCGCGTGAGGCGAACACCGTCGCCGGCCGGGATCGCCGGGCCACGGGCCGCGCCGCGGCATGGGTCGCGAGCACCTCCGCGGCGGGCCGCGGGCGGACTAGCCTGGGTCATGGCCGAGCGGACCGAGATCACCTTCCCGTCGGGCGACGCGCACTGCGCCGCCTACCTCTACCGGCCCGAGGGGGCCGCGGGCGACGTGCCGTGCGTCGTCATGGCGCACGGCTTCAGCGCCACCCGCGACGACCGGCTGCCGGCCTTCGCCGAGCGCTTCCGGGCCGCGGGGCTGGCCGTCCTGCTCTTCGACTACCGGCACTTCGGGGCCAGCGGGGGCACGCCGCGGCAGCTGCTCGACGTCGGCCGGCAGCACGACGACTACCGCGCGGCCGTCGCGCACGCCCGGGGACTCGACGGCGTCGACCCCGAGCGCGTCGCGCTCTGGGGGACGTCGTTCAGCGGCGGGCACGTGGTCGCCGTCGCGGCCGGGGACCGGCGGATCGCCGCCGTCGTCTCGCAGGCGCCCTACGCCGACGGGATCCCGACCGTCGCGCTCGTGCCGCCGAAGAACGTGGCGCGGTTCGCGGTCGACGGCCTGCGCGACCGGCTCGGGGCGCTCGCGGGTCGGCCGCCACGCCTGATCCCCGCCGTCGCGGCGCCGGGCGGCTACGCGGTCATGACCGCGCCGGAGGCCGAGCCCGGGTTCGCGTCGATCTCGGCCCCGGACGGCCGCTGGGAGAACGCGGTCGCGGCCCGACTGATGCTGACGATGGCGCTCTACCGGCCCACGACCTCGGCGGCGAAGGTGACCGCGCCGCTCCTGGTCTGCGTCTGCGACGAGGACCAGACCACCCCGCCCGGGCCGGCGGTGGCGATGGGCGGCAAGGCGCCGCTCGGCGAGGTCCTGCACTACCCGATCGGCCACTTCGAGATCTACGTCGGCGAGCCGTTCGAGCGGGCGGTCACGGACCAGACGGCGTTCCTGCGCCGCGTGCTCGACGTCGGCTGACGTCCGCGCCGCCGCTGCCGCGCGAGCCCGCCGTCGCCGCGGCGGGGACGCCGCCCGCCGGCGGCGTCGCGCCGCGGTCCGTGGCTCCTACAGCGGCGCGAGCACCGCCGTCGACGCGCCGCGCAGCTCCTCCGGCAGGCCGAACTCGGTGAACAGCCGGGTGTCGAGGAAGTTGTGGATGCCGACGATCCGGCCGTCGGCGATCTCGAGCACCGCGATCGACCACGGGCGGAAGACCTCGGGGTCCTCCGTCGGCTTGTAGGCGCCGAACGCGGGGGAGCCGCTGGCGACCGTCGGGACCAGCCGCGAGCCGCGGCACGCGGCGCCCGTCGTGCGGAGGAACGCGGCGACCTGCTCGGGACCGCGCAGCCAGAGCTCCAAGGGCGGCATCTGGAAGGTCGCGTCCTCGTGCAGCAGCGCGACGAGCGCGTCGACGTCGTAGCGCTCGAAGCAGTCGACGTAGCGGTCGACGAGCTCGCGGTCGCCGTCACCGAGCGCGGTCAGGTCGTCGGACGGGGCGACGGTGTCGAGCGTCGCCCGCGCCCGCTGCAGCGCGCTGTTGACCGACGCGACGGTCGTCTCCAGCAGGTCGGCGACCTCGATCGCGCTCCAGTGCAGGACCGTGCGCAGGACGAGCACCGCGCGCTGGCGCGGCGGCAGGTGCTGCAGGGCCGTGACGAAGGCCAGGCGGATCGTCTCGCGGCCCGCGGCGATGTCGGCCGGGTCGCCGCTGGACGGCAGGATGCGGGCGTCGGGCACCGGCTCGATCCAGGTGTTCTCCGGCAGACCGCCGAGGGCGCCGTCGGCGGTCGACGACGGGCCGAGGTCCATCGGCCGGGCGCGCTTCTTCGTGCCCTGCAGCGCGTCCAGGCAGACGTTCGTGGCGATCCGGTAGAGCCAGGACTTCAGCGCGGCGCGGTCGCTGAGCTTGTCCGACTTGCGCCAGGCGCGGACCATCGTCTCCTGCACCGCGTCCTCGGCCTCGAACCACGAGCCGAGCATCCGGTAGCAGTAGCCCGTGATCGCGGGGCGGAAGGTCTCGAGCTCCAGCTCGAGTCCCGGCGCCGCGGGGCGGCTCGTCGCGGATGCAGCCGTGCGGGGGACCATCGCCCGATCCTAGGGCCGGTGTGCGCGGTCCACCAGGGTCAGATGTCACAAGGTGGTGGCCGTGCAGGTCGCCGCCGGGGAGTGGCGACGCGCCACGGGTCCGGCCCGCCCGCCGGCCCGGCGGGGCCCGGGGGTCAGAGCGCGAAGCCCCCGGCGCCGTCGAGCTCCACGGGGCCGTCGATCGGGTCCGAGCCCAGCAGGGTCGCGAGCACGCCCGCGTCCTCCGTGCGGCCGAAGCCCCGGCGACCGTCGGCGTCCAGCGCGACGACGGACCCCACGGCGGGGGCGCCGTCACGGTCGTAGGCGGCCGTGAACGTCTCCACCGTCCACGTGCCCGACGGGGCGGAGGCGATCTCGCGGGTCGGCGTCGCGTCGACCGTGGCCTGGACGTCGTGGTGGGCGTACGGGACCGACGGCGGGGTCGCGGAGAGGAGTGCGAGACCGTGCTTGGTCAGGTACCAGCCGACGGCGCTGGCCAGCGCGAGGTCGTCCGGCCGCTCGCGTGCCCGGTCGGCCAGGGTGGCGATCGAGTGCGTGACGTAGTTGTTGGCGGGGCCGCCGAAGAGGGCCAGGCCGCCCGTGACGCTGAGCGGGCGGGCCGGGTCGTCGACGACGAGGCCGAGCTCGTTCGCGCCGACCTGGACCGCGCACGGGAAGCAGGAGTAGAGGTCGACGAGCGCGACGTCGTCCGCCGTCGTGCCGGTGTGGTCGAACAGCGCGCGGCCGGACGCGGCGATCGCGGGGGAGCGGTCGAGGTGCTCGCGCTCGCCGACGAACCAGTGGTCCGACGCCGCGGCGGTGCCGTGGACGAAGACCCAGCGGTCGCGGGGGATGCCGGCGGCCTCGGCGGCCTCGACGCTCGTCAGCAGGAGCATCGCGGCCTGGTCGACGCCGATGTCGGCGTTCATGTGGCGGGTGTACGGGTCGCTGATCAGGCGGTTCCGCGGCCCGGGGGTCGCCAGCTGCTCGGCGGTCATCGCCTCGCGGGCCCAGCCCTGGGGGTGCTCGGCGGCCAGCGTGCTGTACCGCGCCCACCACTCGCCGATCCACGCGCGCTGCTCCTCGGTGCTGCGGCCGGCGGCGTGGCGCAGCCGGTGCTCGAAGAGCGGGTAGTACGAGATCGGGAACGCGAGGCCGGCGGCGAGCTCGGCCTCGTGCGACGGCGGGCGGTCGGTGCCGAGGACGCGGGTCGGTGCGGTGCCCTCGGGCTGCAGCTCCCAGCCCGTCGAGCCGCCGGACATCATCGCCGCGCGGAACGCCGTGCCGACCTCGCCGCCGCCGAGCAGGGCGACGTCGAGCTCGCCCGCCGCGATCCGCTGCGCGGCGTCGGCCAGGAGCGCGATCGGGCTGTTGCCGCCGATCACCGTGCGGACCGTCTCCCGCGGCGCGATGCCGAGCTCGCGGGCCACCAGCGCCCCGGGGTCGGGGACCGGCCAGCAGAAGACGTCGACGATCCCGAGGCTCTCCACCTTCTGCAGCAGCGCGTCGCCGCCGGGGCCGGCGTCCGCGGCCGCCGCCCGCGCGGCCTCGACCATGAGGTCCAGCGGCGTCCGGGTCGTGACCTCGCCCTTCGCGGGCCGGTCCGTGACCTGCCCGGTGCCGACGAGGACGGGAGTGCGCGGGTCGATCGTGCTCACGCCCCCATCATGCCGTGCGTGAGCGGGAAGTGCCACGTCCTACTTGTCGCCTCGCGG
This sequence comes from Patulibacter sp. NPDC049589, assembly GCF_040675535.1. Lineage (NCBI taxonomy): Bacteria > Bacillati > Actinomycetota > Thermoleophilia > Solirubrobacterales > Patulibacteraceae > Patulibacter > Patulibacter sp. NPDC049589. The sequence goes on from NZ_JBFAPC010000002.1 coordinate 72,044, forward strand.
TCCCCGGGGTCGCACCCGGGCGATTGCCCGCCGCAGCCGGGCGGCCCACGGGTGAGCATCGACTCCTGGACCCCAGAGGTGCAGAAGTCGATGCTTCGGCCCACGAGCGGCGGCCTACGCACCGCGCCGCGGAGAGTTGGCGCGCAAACGCTCGCCCGTTGTGACGTGAGCGCAACGTGCGCGGGCGTACGGTCGCCCCACTGACCCCGGCGACGCGGAGAGCGTCGTCGCCACGCAAGCACCACGGAGCACTCGATGGCCACCGCCAGCGTCACCCCCGGCACCCACGCCCGCGCCTTCCTGTCGGGCACCAAGCAGCTGATCATCGACGGCGAGCACGTCGACGCCGCCGACGGCGAGACGTTCGAGACGATCGACCCCGGCACCGGCGAGGTCCTGACCTCGGTCGCGCACGGCAAGAAGGAGGACGTCGACCGCGCCGTGCGCGCCGCGCGCAAGGCGCTCGACGGCCCGTGGAAGTCGATGACCCCGTCCGAGCGCGGCCGCGTCATCCACCGCCTCGGCGACCTGATCATGGAGAACCTCGACCAGCTGGCCGAGCTCGACTCCCTCGACAACGGCAAGGCGAAGGCCGTCGCCGCGGCCGCCGACGTCCCGCTCGCGGCCGACAACTTCTGGTACATGAGCGGCTGGGCGACGAAGCTCCGCGGCTCCACCGTCCGCCCGTCGCTGCCCTACATCCCGGGCGGCGAGTTCCACGCCTACACGACGAAGGAGCCGGTCGGCGTCGTCGCGCAGATCATCCCGTGGAACTTCCCGCTGCTGATGGCGGCCTGGAAGGTCGGCCCGGCGCTGGCCACCGGCTGCACGATCGTCCTGAAGCCCGCCGAGCAGACGCCGCTCTCGGCCATCCGCCTCGGCGAGCTGGCCCTCGAGGCCGGGATCCCCCCGGGCGTCCTCAACGTCATCACCGGCTTCGGCGACGCGGGCGCCGCGCTGGCCGAGCACGAGGACGTCGACAAGGTCGCGTTCACGGGCTCGACCGAGGTCGGCAAGCTCATCGCCCAGGCGGCCGGCAAGACGAACCTCAAGCGCGTCTCGCTCGAGCTCGGCGGCAAGAGCCCGAACATCATCCTCGGCGACGCCGACGTCCCGGCGGCCATCGCCGGCGCGGCGAACGGCATCTTCTTCAACCAGGGCGAGGTCTGCACCGCCGGCTCGCGCCTCTACATCCAGAACGACCTCTTCGACGAGGTCGTCGCGGGCGTCAGCGACGCCGCCAACACCATCAAGGTCGGCCACGGCCTGCAGCCGGACACCGAGATGGGCCCGCTCGTCTCCTCCGAGCAGTTCGACCGCGTGACCGGCTACCTGAAGATCGGCACCGACGCCGGCTCCCGGGCGGTCGCGGGCGGCAACGCCATCGACGGCCCCGGCTACTTCGTGCAGCCGACCGTCCTCGTCGACACCACGGACGACGCCCGCATCGTCCGCGAGGAGATCTTCGGGCCGGTCGTCGTCGCGATGCCGTTCCAGGACGTCGACGAGCTGGCCGCCAAGGCCAACGACTCGGTCTACGGGCTCGCGGCCGGCATCTGGACCAAGGACCTGAGCAACGCGCACAAGCTCGCGGCGCGGATCAAGGCGGGCACGGTGCACGTCAACACGTACCACATCTACGACGCAGCGCTGCCCTTCGGCGGCTACAAGCAGTCGGGCTGGGGCCGCGAGATGGGCGAGGAGGTCCTCTCGGCCTACCAGGAGACGAAGTCGGTGATCGTCCAGCTGTAAGCCCGGCGTTCTGCGCCGAATCGGATGAAGGACGGCGACGGCGGGCCCTCGGGTCCGCCGTCGCCGTCCGCCGGGTCATCACTTCGCGAGTAGGATCGCGGGATGAGCCCCGCGGACGCGACGGACGCCACCGAGGACGTCCGCGAGCGGATCGCGGCGCTGCCGTCCGAGCTCGGCGCCGTCCTGCGGCCCGTGCTGCCGTCGGTGGCCGACGAGATCCTCGTCGCCATCCGGGCCGACGTCCCCGAGTACCGGCGGCCGTTCAGCGGGGAGTTCGGCCGCGTCGTCCGCCGCGGCGTCGAGTTCTCGCTCGGGGAGTTCGTGGCGTTCGTCGAGGACCCGGCACGCGAGTCCCAGAACGACCGGATGATCGAGGAGCTCGGCCGCGGCGAGGTCCGGGCGGGACGGACGCTCGACGCGCTGCAGTCGGCCTACCGGACCGGGGCGCGCGTGGCGTGGCGGCGGTTCGCAGACGTCGTGCGCGAGGACGGTGCCGACGCGGCGGTGCTGGTGCCGCTGGGGGAGGCGATCTTCGCCTACATCCACCGGCTCGCCGGGCTCTCGGTCACCGGCTGGGCGCACGAGCAGTCGCTGCGGGCGGGCGCGACGCAGCGCTCCCGCGACCGGCTCGTGCGGCTCGTGGTCGGCGACCGCGCGCCGGAGGACCTCGACGCCGCCGCCGTCGAGCTGCAGTGGACCCCGCCGGCCCGGCTGGCCGTCGTGGTCGTCGCGGGCGCCGACGGGCCGGGGGACCTGCTGCGCATCGACCCGCGCATCGTCGCGGCCGTGGTCGACGGGGTGGCCGTCGCGCTCGTGCCCGCCCGGGGCGTCCTGGCCCGCGCGGAGGGCGCGCTCGCCGGGACGGCCGCGGTGATCGGGCCCGTCGTCGGGTGGGCGGACGTCACGCGCTCGCACCGGCGGGCGAGCACCCTGGCGGGCCTCGTGGCGACCGGCCGGGTCACGGCCGGGGACGGCCCGGTGCTCGCCGACCGGCACCTCACCGACCTCGTCGTGCACGGCGACGGCGAGGCCGCCGACGACCTCGCCGCCGACGTCCTGGGGCCCCTGGACGCGGAGCCCGACGGGCGCCGCGAGCGGCACCTCGAGACGCTGCGCGCGTGGCTCGACCACCGCGGCCACGGCCCGCGGATGGCCGAGGCGCTGCACCTGCACCCGCAGACGGTCCGCTACCGGATGGCCCGGCTGCGCGAGACCCTCGACGTCGACCCCGAGGACGCCGAGGCGCGCTTCGCGCTCGAGCTCGCGCTGCGGCGGCGCGGGGTCCGCGGGGGCTGAGGGGCGGGGGAGGAGGGCCGCCGGCCGCGCGCGCCGGTCCGGCCGAGCCTCCGGAGGAGCACCGCAGGATGGCGTGCAGCGCTCGGCCCGGTCGCCCGCCGCACCTACTCTCGATGGTCGCGTCCGGCTGCCGCCCCGACGCACCCCCATCATGCTCGTACCCTCCGCCCTCAGGGGCCGCACCGGCGTGGTCGCCGGCGGCCTGCTCATCGCCCTGCTGCTGTTCGCGGTCCTCCCGCGCGTCGCGCCCGGCGCCCAGAGCAGCTCCCAGCTGCAGGGCACGATCGACCAGCAGAAGGGCCGGGAGCGCCAGCTGCGCACGACCGCCCAGAAGCTCGGGGCGCTCGAGGCCTCGGCGTCGAAGGCCGTCGCCGCCGCTCAGGGCCGGCTCGCGGAGGTCCAGCAGGAGTACGGCGTCGCCCAGGGCAAGCTGACGGCGACGACCACGAACCTGCGGACGACCCGCGCGAAGCTCGTCCGCCTGCGCCGGAAGCTGGAGCAGGGCCGCGACCAGCTCGCCGCCGTGCTGCGCAACCGCTACACCGCCGACCGCCCCGGCGTCATCGACGTCGTCGTGAGCTCCAAGGGCTTCTCCCAGCTGCTCGAGCGGATCGACTTCCTCAAGCGCGTCCAGGCCAGCGACACGAAGCTCGTCGACCTCGTCCGCGACTCCCGCGACGCCGCGAAGACCGACGAGGCGCAGTTCGCGAGGCTCCGCGTGACGCAGGCGCGGGAGGCCCAGCAGGCCGCCACCCGCCGCGACGCCATGGCGTCGATGACCGCCGGGCTGGAGCAGCGCCGCGCGTCGCTGGCCCAGGCGCACCAGGCCCGCGTCGACGCGCTCTCCAACGCCCGCGCCAAGCGCCGCGGCGCCGAGAGGACGCTCGCGAAGCTCGAGGCCGCGCAGGCCAAGGCCGCCAAGCAGTACACCGCCCCGTCCGCCACGCCCCGCGCCGTCGGCGGTAGCAAAGGCGGCGGCAGCAGCTGGGCGATCCCGTGGGCGATCGTGCAGTGCGAGTCCGGCGGCCAGAACTTCACGCCGAACTACCTCGGCGCCTCCGGCTATTACCAGTTCATGCCGGCGACCTGGAAGGCCCTGGGCGGCAGCACCCCGAACGCCTACCAGGCGTCCAAGGCCGAGCAGGACCGCCTCGCCGCGAAGCTCTGGAACGGCGGCGCCGGCGCCCGGAATTGGGACTGTGCGGCCATCGTGGGCATCACCGGCTGAGGCCGGCGCTCACGACCGCGCGAAGCGGCTCATCGTCCGCTCCGGGCGGACGCCGCCCAGGTGCTTGGCGTAGATCCGGTGGTACGCGAGCTCCTCGCGGGTGCGCAGCGGCGGGTCGACGATCGTGCGCTCGCGCTCGAACTCGTCCTCGGTGATCGTCCGCTCCAGGGTGTCCTGGAGGACCTCGGCCGCGCCGGAGCCGTCGCCGAACTGCTCCTTCGGGCGCCAGAGGATCGCGTCCGGCAGCCAGCCGTCGAACGCGTGGCGCAGGACGCGCTTCTCGAGCTGCTGCGGCTTCGTCGTGTCCGACGCCTTCCAGCCGGGCGCGAGGGAGAGCGCCTGCGCGATGACCTCGCGGTCCAGGAACGGCACGCGGGCCTCGAGGCCGTGGGCCATCGTCACGCGGTCGGCGCGCTGGAGGTTCAGGTCGTGCAGGCCGCGGATCGTGCGGACGAGCTCGCCGTGCAGGTCCTCCGGCTCCGCGAAGTCGTCGTGGTAGTAGTCGTAGCCCGCGTAGAGCTCGTCCGCGCCCTCGCCGGTGAGGACGACCTTCACGTGCTCGGCGGCCAGGCGGGCGAGGAACCAGTTCGGCACCGACGAGCGCACGAGGGAGGGGTCGAACGACTCGATCGAGCGGATCACCTCGTCGAGCGCGGCCGCGGCGTCGGCGGCCGTGTAGAGCGCCTCGTGGTGCTCGGTGCCGAGGTGCTCGGCGACGACCCGCGCGGCGAGGATGTCCGACGAGCCCTCGGTGCCGACCGCGAACGTCTTCAGCGTCCGGCCACGGGCCTTCAGGAAGTCCTGCGCGAGCGCGGCGATCAGGCTGGAGTCCAGGCCGCCGGAGAGGAAGACGCCGACGTCGACGTCGGCCATCATGTGGCGGTCGACCGAGTCCGCGAGCGTCTCCCGCGTCGACCGCAGGATGTCGTCCGGGATCGGCGCGCCGGGCTCGCTCGGGCCCGGCAGCTTCGGCACGTCGATCGCCTCCGGCGGCACCGCGTCGGCGAAGCGGACCAGGCCGTGCTCCGGCGTCCACGCGCAGCCCGGGGGGAAGGTCTCGACCGCCCAGCGCCAGTCCTCGTCGAACGCGCGGATCTCGGACGCGAAGCGGACCTGCCCGTCGCGGCGCGCCCAGTAGAGCGGCTTGATCCCGATCGGGTCCCGCGCGGCGAGGAACGTGATCCAGTCCGGCTTGTTCTCCGGATCCGGGTTCGGCGGGCCGGCGAGGCAGATCGCCCACATGCCGCGCAGCTCGGCGAGCGCCTCGACGCCGCGCTCGACGACGAGGTGCAGCGCGACCTCGTTGTCCGACGCGGTGTCGAAGAGCGCGCCGTCGAGCGTCTGGCGGACGTCGTCGTGGTTGTAGACCTCGCCGTTGCCGACGAGCCACAGGGTGCGGTCGCCGAGCGGCTGGCGGCCCCCCGCGAGGTCGACGATCGAGAGGCGCGTGTGGCCGAGCCACGCGACGTCGTCGACCGCCACCTGGCCGATGTCGTCCGGGCCGCGGTGCGTCAGCCGCGACAGCATCCGGACCCCGGCCTCGGCGTCGGGCGAGCTGCCCGAGGCGTACACGGCGGCGATTCCACACATGCACGTTCACGCTAGACCATGGTCGGGCCCGCGCCCTTGGACCGTCGTCGGGAGCGGCGGCGATCCGGCGTGTCGGAGACGGGGGCGGCCGACGGGCCGGTCCGGCGTCCGGTCCGCCCGGCGGCGCGGACGTCGCCCTCGACGTCGCCGGCCCGGGACGCGGCGCCGATCGGCGCCGCACCGGCTCGTCCCGCCGGAACGACCGAGGCCCGCGTCGTGGACGCGGGCCTCGGGAACGGCGGGGTGCGGGCCGGAGCCCCCAGCGGTCAGTCCGCGGCGACCGCGGAGCGCGTGTCGGCCTTCACGGCGCCGGGCAGCATCGTCGCCTGCTTCTCGCGGCTGATGTAGACGGGCTTGCTCATCAGGCCCGCCTTGACGAAGCCCCGGATGACGAGCGCGGAGAGGTCGACCTCGTACCAGCGGAAGCCGTGCGACGCGGCGCGCGGGAACGCGTGGTGGTTGTGGTGCCACGACTCGCCGAGGGAGAGGATCGCAAGCACCGGGTTGTTGCGCGAGTGGTCGTCGATGTCGAAGCGGCGGTAGCCCGAGAAGTGGCAGATCGAGTTGATCGACCACGTGACGTGGTGGATGAAGAAGACCTTGACGAGCCCGGCCCAGATGAACGTCTGCAGGCCGCCGGCGACGTCGCCGTGGTAGGCCCAGCCGGCGAAGAACGGGATCGCGAGGGCGATCAGCGCGATGTACGGAAAGGCCTTGGAGATGCGGACGAGACCCTTGTCGCGGAGCAGGTCCGGCGTGTGCTTGCGGGGCCAGCCGCGCTCGATCTCCGTGGACCAGAGCCAGCCGACGTGCGCGTGCCAGAGGCCGCGGAGCCCCTCGCCACCGCCGACGTGCGGGGAGTGCGGGTCGCCCTCCTGGTCGGTGTGCGCGTGGTGCTTGCGGTGGTCGGCCGCCCAGATCAGGGCGGGGCCCTCGATCGCCGTGGAGCCGGCGATCACGAACATGTAGCGGACCCACGGCTTGGCCTGGACGGCGCCGTGCGTCAGCAGCCGGTGGTAGCCGATCGTGATCCCGAACGCGGAGATCAGGTACATGCCGACGGCCATCGCGATGTCGAACCCGGTGACGGCCGAGTTCCACAGGAGCACGATCGCGATCAGGACCCCGATGAACGGGATCGTGACCGCGACGATGTTGATCCAGCGCGTGGCGCGGGACATCGTCTTGTGCTCGCGCACCACGGTGTTGTTCTGATCGCGGACCTCTGCCATGGGACTCAGGGTATGCGCAGGGGCCTCGGGATTCTGTCCCCTCAGGCGAGAACCGGTCCGCCGGTTTTCATCACGTCGTGAGTGTTTCCGCCGTGACGCGGTGGCTGGCGGGAGGCGCGCCGGCGTCCGTTTGCGCACGACGGGTCGCCGAACGGGGGGCAGGTGGCGTCGGTTCGTGGCTCGGCGGCCGCGCTCGCGACGGCGGGAGCGGTCGGTGGGCACGGACCCCGCGTCGCGCTTGCGCGGCTCGTCGGCGGCCGCGGCGCGCGGCCCGGGCCGGCGGGCCCCCGGTCGCGTCGCCACTCGGCGGGCCGTCAGCGCGTCGCCCAGGGCTCCGTCGAGCGCGCCACCCGGTGCGCGGCGAGCGCGACCGAGACGGACACGGCGGCGGCCAGCCCGAGGGCCGCGGCGGGGGAGACCTCGAGCACCAGCAGCCCGCCCGCCAGTGCTCCGAACCCCATGGCCGCGACCGCCGCGACGCGTCGCAGACCCGCGCCGCCGGGGCCGCCGAAGCCGCCCGGTCCTCCGAAGATCCGGGCGTCGGCCGCGAGCCCCGTCAGCGTGAGGGTCAGGACGGTCGTCGTCAGGTCGGGGACCGCGAGCCGGCGGGCGACCGCGTTCTGGGCGCCCATCGGGATCGCCAGGACGGCGATGAGGACGTAGCGCCGCGCGCCGTCCACGGGCTCGTCGGCGCCCAGGGCCGCGACGACGCCGACCAGCAGCAGGACGGCGCCGAACGCGGCGCTGGTGCGCAGGAGCCCGCCGCGGTGGTGGCCCAGGCGCCGTCCGAGCGCCCCGCCCACGCCGGCGCCGACGAGGAACAGCGCGATCGCCGCCAGCGACGCCGGGATCGACAGGTCGGGCGCGCCGGCGAGCGCGAACCCGAGCAGGACGACGTTGCCGGTCATGTTCGCGACGAAGACGTGACCGAGGGCGACGTAGCTGACCGCGTCGACGATCCCGGTCAGGACGGTCAGCCCGACGAGCAGCGGCGGCAGGGGCCCGTGGGCGGACCACGGCGCCAGCAGGCCGCGCCGCCCGGCGGGCTCGTCGGCGGGCGGGGCGTCCACGGCGGCCATGACGGAAGTGTCGCCGGTCGACCGGGCGTCCTCGGCGGCCACGGGGGTGGAGCCGGTCGCGGCGCGTCGTCGGCGAGGCCGGCGGGGGCGGCACCGGGGCGGCGGGGTCAGCGGGGTCGGCGGAGGCGGGTCCGGGGCGGCGGGGTGCTCCGGGGCGGCGGCGGTTCGGGTCGGCAGGGACGGCTGCGGGTCCGCGGGAGCCGCTCCGGGACGGGCGTCCGTGGTGGTCGCCTCCGCGACCGGGTATGAACCGGGGATGGCCGACCCCGCGCTCCTGTTCTACGACCGAGAGTGCCGCTTCTGCGTGTGGGGCGTCGTGCACCTCGCGCGGGCCGCCCGTCCGGGCGCGTTCCGGCTCGCGGCGATCCAGGGGCCGCTCGGCGACGAGCACCTCGGACACCTCGACGGCACGACCCGGCTGGCGTCGTGGCACCTGTGGGATGGCGAGCGGCTGCGCAGCCAGGCGGACGTGCTCGACGGGCTCGCGCCGCGGACGTCGGCGCCGTGGGCGCGGGCCGCGATCGGGGTCGGCCGGCTGATCCCTCGGCCGCTCGCGTCGGTCGCGTACCGGGCGATGGCGCGGAACCGCGTGCCGATCTCGCGGCTGATCCCGGACGGCGCGAAGCGGCGCTCGGCCGCGAGGCTCGCGGATCTGGCGGCGGACACCGGGCTGCCGGGGTCGGGGGTGCGGGACGCCTGACGCGCCCGAGTGCCGGCGGGTCGGGGCGGGACGCCCCGTCCTGGCTGGGGGGTCGGTCGATCGTCGGCCAGGGGGTGTCCGGGATCGACCGCGCGGGCCGGGGTTCGGCTCGGCGGGGTGGGGGTCGGTCGATCGTCGGCCAGGGGGTGTCCGGGATTGACCGCGGGGGCGGGGCCCGGGTCCCGCCTGGTGGGGGTCGGTCGATCGTCGGCCAGGGGGTGTCCGGGATTGACCGCGCGGGCCGGGGTTCGGCTCGGCGGGGTGGGGGTCGGTCGATCGTCGGCCAGGGGGTGTCCGGGATCGACCGCGCGGGCCGGGGTTCGGCTCGGCGGGGTGGGGGTCGGTCGATCGTCGGCCGGACGGTGTCTCGGTGCGACCGACCGGGGGGTCAGAAGAGGACGAACTCGCGGGCCAGCGGGCTGAGGTTCGTCTCGAAGAGGAGGGCGAGCAGGCCCTGCTCGAACTCCTTCGCCAGGCGGCGGACCTCGCGGAAGCGCGGGTCCCCCGCGGCGGACTCGCGCGTCAGGCCGTTCAGGTGCGCGCGCATCTCGGGGTCGCCGAGCAGGCCGAGCCAGCGGTCGTAGGCACCGAGCGCGCGGACGCCCTCGTCGATCGCGTCGTGGCGCAGGAACGCGTGGGCGAGCCGGTCCGTCGGCGGGGCCTGCAGCGCGTCGAGGAGGAACGCGCGCTGCTCGTCCCGCCGGTGCAGGTGGCAGTGCAGGACGGGGATCAGGCCGCCGGCGAAGAGGAGCTTGCGGTTCAGGCGCAGCTTCGCGTTGCGCATGCCCCACTTCTGCTCGTCCGCGCGGGCCTTGCCGGCGAAGTCGACGCAGATCGTGCGCCAGTAGCGGATCAGGTCGTTGAGCAGGAACCGCGGCGGGCGGTAGTCCTTCGCCTCGCCCGCCAGGTAGCCATCGACGACCTGCTCGAGCGAGCGGCGGTACGCCTCGCGACCGACTACGGGCACCGACTCCAGCAGGAGCAGCATCCGCTGGGTGAGGTTCGCATTGCCGTCCTCCTCCAGCCCGATGTGGCGGACCATCGGCCCCACGAAGACCTGCTGGCCGAAGATCCCCTGGGTGCCGGGCTTCGCCTCGCCCATCCCGAGCAGGCCGTCCAGCCGCGAGACCTGCGGCTCGACGGCGGGGGCGCCGTCGTCCGGGCGCTCGCCGTCGACGAGCACGAGGTAGTCGTCGTCGGACCCGGTGGTCCGCTCGCGGCGGCCCCACGAGCCCATCATCACGACGGACGAGGCGGGGTCGCACGGCGTCCCGCGCAGCCGGCGCCGGAGGTCGTCGAGGTCGTGCTCGGTCCGGTCGCGGGCGGCGAGCAGCTGCGGGAAGCCGCGGCGCGCGTGCGTCGCGAGCTCGTCCAGCGCGCCCTGGGGGGTGTCCGTCACGCGCGGGACGCTACCGCCGCGGGGGCGGGGTCACCGGTCCTGCAACGGCGGGGCCGGGCCGGCGGGGCGCCCGCGGCATCGGGACGACGGCCGTCGAGGGGTGGAGGAGGCCGGCGGGGCCGGGCTCAGCGGCGCGGCAGGTCCGCCTCGAGGATCCACGGCACGTCGCGGCAGCGGGCGAGGATCGGGCCGAACGCGGCCTCGTCCTCCGCCGTCAGCGGGACGTGGTGGCAGCCCTCGTCGACCGAGGAGACGTGCACGTGGCGCAGGCGGTCGCCGAAGGCGTCGAGCAGCTCGTGCGCGAGTGCGAGGCTCGGGTCGATCGTGCCGGCGTGCGGGACGTCGAGGCAGAAGCCCGCGTCCGGGAGCGCGGCGAAGTACGGCTCGAGCTCGGCGGCGGTGCGGCCGTCGCCCTTGCGCGCGTCCATGTTCTCGAGCACCAGGGTGCGGCCCAGCGCGGCGAAGCGGGCGGGGGCGCGCAGCACGTCGGGGTGCATCACGACGGCGTCGACCGACGCCGGCAGGGCGGCGAGCAGGGCGACGAGGTCGTCCTCGGGCATCGACAGCTGCTTCGTCGGCGCGTGCACGCTGACGAAGCGGAACGGCAGCCCGCGGCCGGCGTCGGCGAGCCATGCGCACAGCGACACGAACTCGGGCTCCGAGAGCGCGGCGAGCTCGACGGCCAGCGTCGAGACGTCCAGCGCGCGGCGCACGAGGAGGTCCCACTGGCCGCGCAGCTCGACGAGGTGCCCGGTCGAGGTCCCCAGCGGGTGGTGGGCCGAGACCGGCACGCCCACCCGCGCGTCGGCGGTCGCTGAGGAGACCATGCGATCCACGCTAGGCCCCGGCCCGGACGCGACGGGCGGGCGCTCGGCAACCCCCTGCAAACGGCCGGGTCGGCCGCGCGCGGGGCGTCGTCCGGGGGTCGTTCGGTGGTGGTCGGTCGTCGTCATCCGGGCGTCGTCGCGGCCGTCCGGGGGCCGCGGGGTCGTCGAGGGTGACACACCGCGGAGGCTCGCGGAGACGTCTCGCCCGCTCCTTGCGGGAATCCGTCGGCGACGGGAGGCGGCGTGCACGGACGGGACATGGTGGACGACTTCGCCCCCGACGTCGTCGTCGCGGACATCCTCACGCTCGGCCCCGCGCTGGCGGCCGAGCTGCGCGGCGTCCCCGTCGCGACG